>JALUXN010000219.1 GCA_027018975.1 Mariprofundaceae bacterium
GCCGACAATCAATAACAACTCACCCGCTGCTAGCTTGCTCAGGAGCTCGCGCCGTGCTGTTGCCCGCGTACTGCCGGTCAGCAATCCCACCTCGATCGACAGCGGCGCAAACAGCGCCTGTAACGTCTCGGCATGTTGCTCCGCCAACACCTCGGTCGGCGCCATCAATGCAGCCTGATAACCACTGCCGGCCGCACGCGCCATCGCCAACGCCGCCAGCCACGTTTTGCCAGCGGCGACATCACCTTGCAATAGCCTGTGCATCCGCCGACCGGAGGCGAGATCGGCGCCTATCTCCGCCCACACCGTCGCCTGCGCTGCTGTCAACGGGTATGGAAATGATGCGATCAGTGCATCGCTCAAGCAATCCTCCGCCAATGCCACTGCCGGACACTCCGCCCGCTGCCGCTTTTCACGCATCAGCTGCAGATAGATGATAATCTCCTCACTCTTCAAGCGCTGCTGCGCCGCACGTAGCTCCTCCGGCGTCGCTCTATCGGGTCGATGTAAGCGCCACAACGCCTCGCGCAGCGTCGGCCACTGATGCTGCTGCGCCAGCGGTCGATCCAGTACACTACCCACGCCATCGGCCAACTGCGTCAGCGCCTTGCCGATCAGTCGGCTCAACTGTTTGCTCTTTCTATCAGCCAGCATCGCATAGTGCGGCTGCAGTCCGGGTACAAATTGCTCCGGCAGGCACCAATCGGGATGCGTCATCTGCAAACGTCCGTGCCAGCTATCCACCCGCCCGCGCACCGAAATCTCCCGCCCCTCCTGCAGACGCGCATCACGCATCATGTATCCGGCATGGAAAAAATTGAGTGTCAGTTCGCCGCTCTCATCAGCAATGCGCAGCGTCACCTGCTGTTTGCGACCGACGCCGCGCGCCTGTTTGTGCGCAATTCGCCCCTGCACCCGCGCCTGCGCACCCTCATGCAATTCGGCGATGGGGATAATCACACTGTCATCGATATACTGCTTGGGCAGATGCAGCAACAGATCACCGACACAGCACACACCGCGCGCGTTAAAACGCTTCTCCAGCGTCGGTCCGATGCCATCCACACTCGACAGCGGTCGTGCAAAGATTTGATAGATCATGGGAGCAACGGCCGCAACAGCCACACCATGGCCGCCACCACAAACATCAGGATGAGATTCAAACGCAATCCACAACGCACCATCTGCCGCATCGGCACAAAGCCGGTACCGAAAATGATCGCATTAGGCGGCGTCGCAACCGGCAGCATGAAGGCGCACGATGCGGTCAATGTCGCCACCAGCATGGTCGCACTCATATCCAAACCACCGGCCAGACTGGCCGCCGCCAGAATCGGCAGCATCACCTGTGTGGTGGCCGTGTTGCTGGTAATCTCTGTCAAAAAGATCATCACAGCCGCGATCGCCAGCAGCATCACAGGCAGCGGCACGGCATGTAAAAACTGCAGCTGCGTACCGATCCAAGCCGACAATCCGGCGTGGCGCATACCGAACGCGAGCGCAAAACCGCCACCCAGCAGCAGCACAATATCCCACGGCAGCTGCTGGAACGATCCGCGATGCAGGATCCCGCCACCCGCAGAGGCCGGCAGCAAAAAGAGCACTCCGGCCATCAACATCGCCACTGTACCATCATCCACCCCTGCGTAGGGGAGCCAGGCCGACCAGCCGCTCAACTGCAGGGCGCCGGCATGAATCCCCTTGCGACTTACCCACAGTAGCGCTGTCGCCGTCAGCACCCACGCCACCGCCTTCTCCTCAAATCGCATCCTGCCCAATGCCTGCAGCGAACGCTGCAGTCCCGCACCGTCCGATGCCTGCCAGGGCAGGCGCGCCAGTGTCGGGCCGAGTACTGCAAACAGCACCAACAGCCCGACCACCACCATCGGCACGCCCACCATCATCCAATCCAGAAACGATGGCACAGCGTCTGCCGCCTGCTGCCGTAACTGCTCCAAAAAGACCAGATTGGGTGCTGTTCCGACCGGTGTGCCCATACCACCGATATTGGCGGAGTAGGCGATCAACAGCAGAAAGCTGCTCGCCATCGGCGCAATCGCCTCCCGGCCATGCTCCTCCATCAATCGCTGCTGCAAGGGCAGGGCGATCGTCACCATCAACATC
This sequence comes from Mariprofundaceae bacterium, assembly GCA_027018975.1. Classification (GTDB taxonomy): domain Bacteria; phylum Pseudomonadota; class Zetaproteobacteria; order Mariprofundales; family Mariprofundaceae; genus Mariprofundus. The sequence continues at coordinate 2,125 of JALUXN010000219.1, forward strand.
GTGGTCGCCGTGTTGGAGATCCACATCGACAACAGCGCCGTCGCCAACGAAAATCCGATCGCCAACTGCAGTGGACCTGCGTGCAATCGTGCCAGCATATTCAGTGCGATACGCCGGTGCAGTCCGCTATTCTCCATCGCCTGAGCAATCAAAAAGCCGCCCATAAAGAGAAAAATAATGCTGTTCACATAGTGCGACGCCACCGCCTTGCCGGTAGCGATGCCAAACAGCGGGAAGCAGATCAACGGAATCAACGCCGTCAACGCCAGCGGCACACACTCACGGATCCACCAGATCGCCATCCACAGCGCAATCCCGAGCATCGCCGGGGCATGCGGATAGTCCGGAATATCCAGAAAAACGACACAACAGAGCGCCACGACCGGGCCGACCAAACGCGCCCAATGATGCGATTGCTCTGCTTCATGCATGATCATAAGGCGCACCATAAGCCACCATCGTGCGGATGAAAACAGCGTTTAGCCCCGTCGCCAACACGCTTTTTTGTTGACAGCGCAACCACACGCGCCTAGCAATCGCCGCAACGGAGCCTATTCAGCCTCTTTCACCGCGCCTTGAACGCGCACATTAAGCACAAAAGCAACTCGCATCTAAGTCGCCTGCTTTTACATCCATTCCATCACCAACTGCATGTCCGCGATCTTTTCCGCGCCCATCGCATCAATCTCATTCGGAGCAATTTCCACTATGTCACAAGCAACAGATTCAAACGAAACCACCACCGTCAGCAACGATACAACAAACAGTGCACCAACAGAGTCAGCCCCCGAGGCCGCACCCAAACCACGCCGACGCACACGCAAAAGCAGCGACCAAAACGAGCCGGCAACCCCAGCGGACGACAACAGGGCATCGAGCACTAGCGAGGCGGAGATCAGCGCCGATACCCCAGCGGACAACAAAACGCCATCCACCTCAAAACGGCGCAGCCGTGTGCGCAAAAGCGCAGTCAAGACCGAGCCTGCGGAAAAGAGAGCGAATGAGCAGGATGAAAAAGCTGAAAAGAGTGAGAACAGCGACAAACATGGCAGCGGCGAGTCGCACCATCCACAGCCACGTCGCAACCGCCCCAAACGCGGCGGCAACGGCAAACGCAATCGCCGCGATGAGCCGGAAGAGCAGATCTCCAACGAGATGGCAGGAGTCACCCTGCATCTGAAGGAGATCTCTGCCAAATCACCGACCGAACTGCTGGAGCTGGCCGACCAGTATGAGATCGAGAATGCTGCCGGCATGCGCAAGCAGGAGCAGGTTTCCGCCATTCTGCGCGCCCATGGATTGCGCGGTGGTACCATCTACAGCGAAGGGGTGCTGGAGATTCTGCCCGATGGTTTCGGCTTCCTCCGTTCGCCGGACACCAACTACCTCTCCGGCCCCGATGATGTCTATGTCTCCAGCAACCAGATCCGCCGCTTCTATCTGCGCAAGGGCGACACCGTGGCCGGCGAGATTCGCCCTCCGCGACGCGGCGAAAAATATTTTGCCCTGCGTACCGTCGATACCACCAACGGCGAACCGCCGGAGATGGCGCGCCAGAAGGTGCTGTTCGACAATCTCACACCGCTCTATCCCGATGAGCGATTGACCATGGAGATCGACAACCCGACCAAAAAAGATATCACCGGACGCATTATCGACATCGTTTCACCGATCGGTAAGGGGCAGCGCGCGCTGCTGGTGGCACCGCCGCGTACCGGTAAGACGGTGATGATGCAATCGATCGCCCACTCCATCGAGATCAATCATCCGGAAGTGGTGCTGATGGTGCTGCTGATCGACGAACGGCCGGAAGAGGTCACCGACATGAAGCGCTCGGTCAAAGGCGAGGTGGTCTCTTCCACCTTTGATGAGCCGGCGCAGCGCCATGTGCAGGTCTCCGAGATGGTGATCGAAAAGGCCAAGCGCATGGTCGAGCATGGTAAGGATGTGGTCATTCTGCTCGACTCCATCACCCGTCTGGCACGCGCTTACAATACGGTGGTGCCATCCTCCGGCAAGATTCTCACCGGTGGTGTCGATGCCAACGCCCTGCACCGGCCGAAGCGCTTCTTCGGCGCGGCGCGCAATATCGAAGGCGGCGGTTCGTTGACGATCATCGCTACAGCGCTGGTGGAGACCGGTTCGAAGATGGATGAGGTGATCTTTGAGGAGTTCAAGGGCACCGGCAACATGGAGATCAAGCTCGATCGTAAACTGACCGACAAGCGCGTATTCCCGTCGATCGACATCGCTCCCTCCGGCACCCGCAAAGAGGAGCTGCTCACCCCGCGCGAAGATCTGCAGAAGGTATGGATTCTGCGCAAGATCCTCTCACCGATGGGCAGCGTCGCTGCTATGGAATTCCTCATCGACAAACTCGGCGCAACGAAAAACAACGCCGAATTTTTTGAGTCGATGAATCAGTGAAGGGGGAGGGGAGAAGCGTTAGGGGTGAGGCGTTAGGTTTCGTCCAGCCAGTTTTGTAGCGATTCGACGATCATACGTGCCTGCTTGGCATTGGTGATATTGAATTTGGAACGGGGAGTATATTCACCCGAACGCTTCTGATAGCGGCGAATGGTATATTTATCCTCACCATACGCCTCGGCGGCGTGATCCCAAGTCTGGTAACGGAACAAAATCGTTGTCCATGCTCCCCTGCTGAGAATCACTTTATCCAGCTCTTTGGTGGTTTTGATACCACCCTCTTCATAATCAATTGTCAGGTCGTCCGGTGTCATATCCACTCCATGCAGCAATTTCGCGGCACCATAACCACTTCCCTCCTCACAAGCCAGTCATGGGCACGCATCGCTCAAAGCAAACGCATGAAAATTATTCGCATTCCGTAACTATTCAGGTCGCGTTGCGAACACCCAACGATTGAGTAACAAAATGATGGACTCGCCATTTTGTTGCTCAAGAGTTATGGACTACTAATTGGCAAACTCCGGCAATAGTTCTGCGGCAAATACCGGCCCATCGACACAGACGCGGCGATACTTCTCTTCGCCCTGCTCGTTCGTCTTAACCACGCAACCGGCACAGCCGCCGATCCCGCAAGCCATATGCTCTTCGAGACTAAGGTAGGTCGGCAGTGCCATCTCGCGCCCGAGTCTGGCCACCGCATGGAGCATCGGATGCGGCCCGCAGGAGAGCAGCACACAGCGCTGCCGTTCCTCAGCCGGCAGCGCTTGCAGATAGCGGCGCGCCAGATCGGGCACATGCCCCTCAAAACAGCCATAGAGCCCCGCATTGGAGGCCAGCCGCGATGCGATACCGCGCTCCTCCAGCGATGTGATGGCGAGAATCGCGTTGCCATCGATACCGGGCAACAGCATGGTCGAAGGCTGGAGCGCAAACGGGAACTCCACCTCGGAACCGGCAAATAGCACAGCGTCGCCAGCGGATCGGTGCAGCGTATCGGCGGCAAATATCATCGGCGGAATCCCCACCCCGCCACCGATCAGCAGATAACGTTTGCGCTGATCCGAGAGATCGAATGGCCGCCCGATCGGCCCCAGCAGCGGTAGAATCTCCCCCGCCTTGCGTTGTGCCAACTGCTGTGTCCCCGCGCCAACCGCCTTGTAGAGCAGATCGACCGTGCCGCGTGCCGGATCGCTCAGCATGATGGAGATCGGCCGCCGCAGCGCCCGCTCCTCCGACACGCGCAGATGCACAAACTGCCCCGCTCTGGCCGATGCGGCGATCTTTGGTGCCTGCAATCGCAACACATACTGCTCCGCAGGGTGCGCCACATGCGCCAGAATCGTCGCCTGCTCTTCAAAAATCGTATTGCGGAAATCTCTCATATCCTTGCCCCGGATCATCAATACCAACACGTCTGCCGGCTGGCTGCAGAAACTATCTCCCCGCACAGTGATGTCACCCATTGAGCCCGCCCATCCATCTGGATAGCGTTCCAATCTTTGATCGCTACTACGATGCAACGACACACTGGAGTCCACTATGCTCGACAAATCCCTAATGGAGATCCTCGCCTGCCCGCAGTGCAAGGAGAAAGTCCACTATAACGACGACAAAAGCGGCCTGATCTGTGATCACTGCCAGCTCGAGTTCCCGATTCGGGACGATATCCCGGTGATGCTGGTTGATGAGGCGAAATCGTTAAGCGCTTAAATCACCCGCCCGCCACACCACCATGCTGATCTATGCATTGATGTTCATGCTGCGCCTCGTGCCGGTGCGTCTGCTCGGTGCGCTCGGTGCAGGCTTGGGGCGGCTCGCTTACCTCTTCGATCGCCGCCACCGCCAGATCGTCTTGCGCAATCTCGACCGCATCTACCCCGAGCGCGATGAGGCGTGGAAGATCCGCATCGCGCACGAATCCTTCGCCGAGCTGGGGCGCACCAGCTTTGAATTGCCGCACGTCTATCTGCGCTCCCAAGCGTTCCTCCTCTCCCGCATCGAACTCTGCAACCCCGAACTGCTCGATGCCGCCAAATCGGCCAATCAGGGCGTCATCCTCGCCGCCTGCCACCACAGCAACTGGGAGCTGGGCGGTCTCTCCCTCTCCATGCTCGGCCACACCACCGATGTGATCTACCGCCCCATCCGACAACCGTCGCTCGATCACTTCATCCGCAACGCCCGCAGTCGCTTCGGCGCCATCTTCCACCCGCGCGAAGCCGGCCTGCGCTGGATTCCCCGTGCCCTGAAACAGAATCACCTCATCGCCGTCATGGTCGATCAGCACCTCTCCAACGGCACCCCCGTCCCCTTCCTCGGCCATGCAGCACTGACCACCACCATGCCGGCGCTGTTCACCAACAAATATCGCACGCCGGTAGTCAGTGTGATCCTGCACCGCATCGGCAGGCGTTTCCGTTTTCGCCTCGAGTTTCTGCCGGTGACCATCGACTCCGGCGATGAGCTGCAGACCATGGAGGCCATCGGCAACAGCTTCGCACCGGCCATCCACGCGCGCCCCGAACTCTGGCTCTGGTTGCATCGCCGCTGGCTCTATCTCGATGAGCAGGAGCAGGCATGAGACACCATAAGCCGATCTCCCATCTGCGCTGGAGCAAGGCGCTCAAGCAAGCACTCTTGCGCTGGAAAAAACTCGACATCGCGCAGGAACGTGCGCGGCTGGAACGCCACCAACTCCCCCTGCTGCAGCGCTACGCCAAACAGCTCCCCACCGATGGTGCGATTCTGGAGATCGGCTGCGGACCGATCTGCATCAGCCGCCTGCTACCTCAGCAGCATAAAACCTACCTTGACCCGCTTATTGACGACTACCGCCGCATCTTCCCCGGCGAACTCCCCGAAGATGGCGAATTCATCGCCAGCATGGGCGAGCGCATCAACAAGCCGAGCGCCTCCTACGACTTGATCATCTGCATGAATGTCCTCTCCTTTGCCATGAACCCTGAACTGATCCTCAATGAGGTCGAACGACTGCTCAAACCGCACGGCAAGTGCATCATCGGCATGCGCACCCACAGCGCACTGGAGGCGCGATTACACTACCTGCTCATTCAGCTCTGCCCCGGCATGTGCAACTACACCCGCCCCTACTACTACGCGCTGCCCGGTATTCTGCGCACCTTGTCGCGCCATTTTCATGTCGAGCAGCAGAAGACGCGCAAACAGGGATGGTTTCAGATCCCTCTCTTCAAGCGCGAAGAGCACCTCTTTATCTGTAGTAAAAAAACGCACGCCACATGAGCCGCCATCTACTGCTGATGCCGCCCAACTGGATCGGCGATGTGATCATGGCGCAGCCGGCCATGCGTGCGATGGCGCTGCACTATCGACAACAGGGGTATGCGCAGATCACCCTCTGCGGCCGGCCGTGGCTGGCCGATCTGCTCCCCTTTCTCAACCTGCCCGATGCGCACTATCGCGCCCGGCTGCCGAAGGCGGAGCGCGCCGTACTCTTCCCCAACAGCTTCCGCGCTGCCTGGCAGTGCCGAAAAGCGGGCGTCAAAGAGATCATCGGCTACCGTGGCCAGTGGCGGCGCATGCTGCTGCACCGTGCGCTGCCGCACCGCATCAGTCTCCAACACGAGCACCACCGCCAGTTTTATCTCGATATTGCCCGCCAGCTGTCGGTTCCGATCGAGGATGAACATGTCTCGCTGCAGGTGCCGGAGGGTGCGATCGAACACGCCCACGAGCTGATGGCGATGCACGGTATCGCACCCGAGCGCGCCATCTGCATCGCCCCCGGCGCACAGTTCGGGGCGGCCAAATGTTACCCCGAAGATGGTTTCAAACTGGTCACCAAAAAACTGGCCGCCGCCGGCTGGCAGCCGATCATCCTCGGTATGGAGGCGGACATCCCCACCGCCCGCCTGATCCTCTCCGGCATCACCACACCGAGCTGGAACGCCGCCGGCACCACCTCGCTCACCCAGGCGCTCTGCCTGATCGCCGCCAGCCGACTGATGCTCTGCAACGACTCCGGCCTGATGCACGCCGCCGCCGGCCTGCAGATTCCGACGGTCGTCCCCTTCGGCGCCACCGACCCGGCACGCACCGCACCCGATGGCAAGCGGGTCGAGGTGATCTATCAACCGGCCGACTGCTCGCCCTGCCTGCAGCGCGAATGCCGCGTCGAAGGGCACCCCTGCATGCAGAATATCCCGCCGCGTATGCTTTATGAGGCCGCCACCCGTCTGCTGGAAGGCGCGTGAAAATCCTCATCGTCAAACTCTCCGCCTTTGGCGACATCATCCACGCCCTGCCCGCGCTCGATACGCTGTTGGCGCGGCCACAGGTGCGCGAAGTGCACTGGCTGGTCGATGCGCGCTACCGCTTTGTCTGCGATCTGTTTCCGAAGCACGTCATCATCCACGAGGTTGCGCTGAAAGGCGATCAGCCCATCCGCTCGGCATGGCGCACCATTCGTCAACTCAAGCGCCACCAGTTTGACGCCATCCTCGATCTGCAAGGTCTGATAAAATCCGCCATCCTCGCGCGCGCCATCGGCCAGCCGGTCTATGGCATCGATCGCAGCCAACTGCGCGAAAAGGCGAGTGCGCTGTTGATCCAACCCACGCCCTTCCACGCGGAGGAGCGCCACGTTGTGCAGCAGCAGATGCGCGTGGCCGCCGCGCCTTTTCATCACCCCAGTGAACAGCCGATCGCCTACACGCCGCCACGCATCAATCTCGCCACTAGCCGCGTGAAACTCGATGACACCTTGCTACCGCGTTTGCAACTGAAAGATACCCCCTACGTCATTCTGCACAGCGCCGGCGGCTGGCGAACCAAACAGCTGCCGGATCGCACCTGGCTACGCATCGCAGAGGCACTGCGCCAACAGCAGAAAACCCCGCTATTCACATGGGGCAACGCAGCGGAGCAGCAGCACGCCAGCACACTCGCCACCGCCAGCGGCGGCTTCGTCTTGCCTGAACGCCTTAATATGTCAGCATTGTGCACGCTGTTTCATCATGCCGATGCCGTGGTCGGCGCCGATACCGGGCTACTGCATCTCGCCGCTGCCCTGCAACGCCCGACCATCACATTCTGGGGGCCGTCGGCCTCATGGCGCTCCGGCCCATTGAACAGCGCCCACGACCCACAAGGAGATCGAAACTGGCATATCGAATCGAACCCCGCCTGCGGCCCCTGCTTCAAACGCCGCTGCGATCACTTCACCTGCATGGATGCCATCGATCCCGCTGCGATCATCAGGATTCTCAAGCACCTACCACCGCCTTCTGGCTAACCGCACTGCTCCTGATTCTCCTCTCCACTCTCGCCCACAACGCATCCGCCAACGAAGCAACAAACAACCGCTGCATGCCATTCATTGGCGAGACGATGCAGTTCAGCGTCAACTGGGAGTTCGTCAACGCAGGCTCTGCGCGCATGGAGATCCACGCTCAGCCCAACGGCTGGCAGGTCAAAACCTACGCCCGCACCAATAAGCTGCTTGATCTGTTCAAAA
>JALUXN010000220.1 GCA_027018975.1 Mariprofundaceae bacterium
CCACACTAAACAGCACATCCAACTCGCTTGTTAAGTGGCAAAACCCACTCAATGGCGAATGTAATCAGGTGTTGCAAACGTTGAAAAATGGCGTCATTCCCGCGCAGGCGGGAATGACGCAGCCACCTAGTAGGGGTGCAGGATTGCTGTTGGGGTAAAACCACAGAGAGCACAGAGTGACGCAGAATAATGACGGAGGCATATCGAGATTTTACTCTGTGAAACTCTGTGTACTCCGTGGTGTAACACAGCATCACAATTTTTCTTCACCACGGGCGCAGAGAGCTACAGCGTAAGAGCGCAAGCCTTTTGTCTTTGTGCCTTTGTGGTTCTCACACATCCGGCGGCAGGAGCGGCGGCTTGCCCTGTTTGGTGCGTAGGCGGTTGAGGGCGTCGAAGATCACTGGCTTTTGGACAATGCTGCACTCCAGCGCATATTTGCCGGGGTAGTTCATCAGCATCAAGCCGAAGAGGATGCTCAGCAGTCCCTGACCGGGGGTGAAGAGCATGACGATACCGGCCAAGAGTAGCAGCAGGCCGAGCAGGTTTTTCAGCAGCGCCAGCAGCAGCGCGGCCAGTGAACGATCCGCCATCTGTTGGATGCGGCGATGACCCTCGCGGGTGAAGTAGTCGGCGGGAATGCGGGCGATGATCAGCGGTACGGCAGCTATGCTGGCGACAAACATCAGCAGCGAGCCGACGGCGATCCAGATGCCCCATGCGCTGAAAAAGGCGGTGATAGCGTCAATCATGCATCACCACGAACAAGTAGCAGTGCAGCGGAAGCGATCAGACGGTAAACCCATCCGCGCCGCGGCGCATGCCGAGCGGGCCGGTGCGGCTCATTTCGATGATGGTGGTCAGCTCACCCAGCTGCTCCAGTACGCTATCAAGCAGCTCCACCTTGCCGGTGAATTCGAGAATCATGTGGCTGTCGAGATGGTCATCGACCACCTTGGCGTCGTGCGCTTCGACCAGCTCCAGCAGTTGATCATAGTTGTCGCTGTTCGCCGCCACTTTGACCATCAGCATGCCACGCTCCAGATGCACCGCATGGGAGATATCCTCCACCTTGATCACCGGAATCAGTTTGTTGAGCTGCTTTTTGATCTGCTCGATCACCCGCTCGTCACCGCGTGTGACCAAGGTCATGCGGCTGACGGAGCGATCCTGCAGCGGTGCCACGTTCAACGTCTCGATATTATAGCCGCGCGCCGAAAAGAGGCCGGCGACCCGCGTCAACACGCCGAATTCGTTCTCCACCAACACTGTAATTGTATGTCTCATGCCAACACCATCTCATTCAACGCGGCACCTGCCGGCACCATTGGATAGACGTTCTCCTCTTTGGAAACCACCACATCGAGCAGGACAAAGCGATCATTCACCGCCAGCGCCCGATCGAGCGCTGCATCGAGCTCTTCCAGCCGCTCCACGCGCATGCCGATGCCGCCATACGCCTCCGCCAGTTGGACAAAATTGGGCAGCGAATCGAAGTATGAGTTGGAGTAGCGCGACTCGTAGAACATCTCCTGCCACTGTCGCACCATGCCCATGTAGCCGTTATTGAGGATAATCACCACCACCGGCAGATTGTACTGGAAGGCCATGGAGAACTCCTGGCTGCACATCTGAATCGAGGAGTCGCCAGTGAAAATCACCACCTTCTCATCGGGCTTGGCGACCTGTGCGCCGAGACCTGCCG
>JALUXN010000221.1 GCA_027018975.1 Mariprofundaceae bacterium
AGCGAGTGGTAGCGGGTGGCCGTAAACGGCGACGGCAGACCGGCGAAGAGCCCTGCTCCATCGTGCTCGATCGGGCTGGTCTTGCCATGCATCAGCCGCGGGGCGCGGATCACATCACCGCCGAAGACCGCCGCAATCGACTGGTGGCCGAGGCAGACGCCGAGGATCGGCAGGCGGCCGGAGAAGGTGCGGATCACATCCATCGAGATGCCCGCCTCATGCGGTGTACAGGGGCCGGGCGAGATGAGGATGCGCGCCGGCTGCAGCTGCTCGATCTCCGCAATGCTGATTTTGTCGTTGCGATAGACCACCGGCGTCTCGTTCAGTTCGCCGAGATATTGCACCAGATTGAAGGTGAACGAATCGTAGTTATCAATCACCAGCATCATGCTCTCTCCCCCTGCGCCTCGGCCAACGCCACAGCGCGGAACATCGCCAACGCCTTGTTGACACACTCGCGGTGTTCATTGGCCGGCACCGAGTCGGCCACAATGCCGGCGCCCGCCTGAATATGCACCTGCCCGTCGTGAATGACGGCGGTGCGGATGGCGATGGCGGTATCCATACGTTGGCCGCCGAAGCCGATATAGCCGACTGTGCCGGCATAGGGGCCGCGCGCCACCGGCTCCAGTTCGCGGATAATCTCCATCGCCCGCACCTTCGGCGCGCCGGAGACTGTGCCGGCCGGAAAGGTCGCCGCCAGCAGATCGACGGCATCAACGTCGTCGCGCAGCTCCCCCTCCACCTGCGACACAATATGCATCACATGCGAATAGCGCTCGATCACCATCGATTCGGTCAGCTGCACCGTGCCATATTTGCAGACGCGACCGAGATCGTTGCGGCCGAGATCGACCAGCATCACATGCTCGGCCAGCTCCTTGGCATCGGAGAGCAGCTCCTGCTCCAGCGCCTGATCCTCGGCCACATCCTTGCCGCGCGGACGGGTGCCGGCGATCGGACGCACCACCGCGCGATCCATCTCGCGGCGCACCAGAATCTCCGGCGAAGAGCCGACCAGAATTGTCTCACCGATATGCAGATAGAAGAGGTAGGGCGACGGATTGATATGGCGCACGGCGCGGTAGAGGTCGAACGGCTCGCAGGCCAGCGGCGTGGAGAAACGCTGGCTCAGCACCACCTGAAAAATATCGCCGGCGAGGATATATTCGCGCGCTTTGGCAACCGCCGCCTCATAGTCGGCCTGCGCCGTCTGGGCGACCGGCGCCACCGGCGCATCGGGCGTGGCATCGAGTTTCAACACCGCTGCCATCTCGCCCTCATCAAGGCTCGCCTCCATGCGCTGCAAGATCGCCTCCGCCTCCGCCGCCTGATCCACGGGCAAGCGCACGCAGCAGGTGAGCGTCCCCTTCAAATTATCGAAAATCATAAAGCGATCGACCAGCAGATAGGCCGACTCCGGCGCGCCGACCGGATCGGGCAGATCATCGGGAATATCCTCAAATTGCGACACAATCTGATAACCAAAGTAACCGACCGCGCCGCCACTGAAGGGGAGATCATCCTGCGCAATAAAGGGCTGATCGATCACCGCCGCCCGCAGCCAATCCATAATGCCGCCATCGAACAGCTCCTGACGCCCGTCGCGGTAGCGCAGGTGCGTCTCGTTGCCACGCGCAATGGCGCGGCAGGCGGGATTGATGCCGAGAATGCTATAACGCCCCCACTGCTCACCGCCGTCGGCCGACTCGAAGAGGAAACAGTCGCCGCGCTTAACCAGCCGCGAAAAGAGGCCGGGCGCGGTCAGGCAGTCGGCCGAGAGGGTGCGGCGGTAGAGTTGATAGCTATTCACATCGGCATTCATGTTGACAATCCTTGGAGGCTGTGGCGAAATGCGCCGCCTTCGCGACAGAGCAGCTGGCAACGCAGCCGCAATCGCGAAACCACGGGGCCATAGCTCAGCTGGGAGAGCGCTACAATGGCATTGTAGAGGTCAGCGGTTCGATCCCGCTTGGCTCCACCATTTAACAAAAAGGCCTGATTTTTCAGGCCTTTTTCTTTTGATCGACAGGCTTTCGCACGCACTTGTACAAAACGGTGGTACAAACACAGCAAGGTCAACGCCCCAAAATGTCCATTTCTCATTGCCTCTATATTCATCGCCGCGAACATTATATTTTTTATGATCGTCGGGCTATACCTGCCCCAGCATACTGCTGGATCAATAGATTTATGACTGCTGCTCAATCGCCTGTCGCAGAGCGGCTACCACGCCGGCCAGCTGGCTGGCTAGGTACCATCCCTGCGCCTCGCCTGCCTGACCATGCAACGCGACCGCTGCAGCGACAACCTGCCCCAGCTCATCGCTTGCACCACCGCCAGTGCGCGCCAGCAGCGCGCCGATCATCCCTGCCAGAAGATCGCCGGAACCGGCCACCGCCATCCGCGGCGAGCCGAACGGATTGAGATACATCTCCCCGGCCGGCGATACGACCAACGTCTCCGATCCCTTGAGCACCACCCAGCAGTGGTAGCGATCCATCAATGCCAACGCCGCCTGCCGCCGATCGCGCTGCACATCCGCTGTCGCCTGCCCCAACAAGCGCGCCGCCTCACCGGGATGCGGCGTGAGCACAGTCGGAGCTCGACGCCCCTGCAGTTGCGACTGCAACGCTGCATCCGCAGCCAGCGTATTGAGCGCGTCGGCATCAAGCAGCAGCGGCTTATCGGTCGCCAACAATTCGGCCAGCAACGCCCCCTGCGCAGCGCCCCAACCGGGGCCGGCCACCACCGCGTCGATCTGATCCAGCGACTGCTGCCAACATTCGCGCCGATCCACCTGTGTCATCACATCCAAATTGCCCGCCGCCACCACCGGCCACACTGCCTCAGGGCAGGCGATCGTCGCCAATCCTGCCCCCGCCGCGTAAGCGCCCAAGCCCGCCAACTTCGGCGCCCCGGTCAACCCCTGTGAACCGCCGAAAATCCACACATGCCCATAGCTCCCCTTATGCGCCATCCGCAAACGCGGCGGCCATGCTGCACGCAGGCAGCCCTGCCCGATGACCACTGCACGCTGCAGCTGCGGCAGCTGTCCGCCGACCGCCCGATAGGCCGCATGAATGGTTTCCGGCGCAATACCGATCTCAGCAAACGGCAACAACTCGCCGGCATAATCGCGCCCCTCCAGCAGCCAATGCCCCCATTTACTGGCCGCAATCGGCAGCGTGTAGTCCGCCTGCACCGCCACACCCATCACCACGCCACGATCCGCGCAGATGCCACTGGCAATATCCACACTCAACACCGGCCGATCCGAATGATTGATGCGCGCCACCGCCTCAGCCAGCCACCCCTCGATCGGGCGATGCAATCCCGTACCGAAGATCGCATCCACCACCAACACCGCACGCAGCAGCCAGCGATCCAACTCACACAGCCCATCCGCTCCGTTCGCCTCACGGATCTTCGCCCCCGCTTCGCGCGCCCGTTCGGCATGGCGGCGGCATACATCCGACAGCTTGGCCACCGGCTGCAGCGTCACCACCGTCACCGGCAAACGTCGGCGGCGCAGATAGTGCGCCGCGGCAAAGCCATCACCGCCGTTGTTGCCGAATCCCGCAACGATCACCACCCGGCCATAGTCCGCCATCACATCCAGTGCCGCCGTCGCCACCGCACGCCCGGCGCGATCCATCAGCATATCCGCCGAGCTGCCCGCTGCTATCGTCTGTTGATCCGCCCAACGCATCTGCGCTGCAGTGACAATCGCCTGTTCACCCATCCGCTCCTCCTGCACCCGGTATTGCATCATCCTGCGCAAAAAAGCGTGCCAACTGATCGCGCAGCTGTTCAAATCGATACGGTTTCTGCACAAAGCCCGCCAACCCCTCACCCGCAAACTGACTGGTCGTCTCCTGCTCATTGTAACCGCTGGAGAGCAACACCTGCAGCGACGGATTGATCTGCTTCATCGCTTCGAACGCCTCCTTACCATCAAGCTTCGGCATGGTCATATCCAGCAGCACCAAATCGATCCGCTGCCAATGCTCGCGATATTGCGCCACCCCGTCCGCACCATCCACCGCCAGCAGCACATCCAGCCCCAGCTGCTTGAGCATGCTGGCCGCTGTTTCGCGGATCATTGCCTCATCATCGACCACCAGCACCACGCCATGCCAAGCCGCTGCCGGCAATACAGCGTGCGAATCATCGGCTGCATCCCGCTCCACCACGGCGCCCTCATTCGCAACGGGCAAGAGGATCTTGAAACGACTGCCGTGCCCCGGCTCCGAATAGAGCTGAATCGCGCCGTGATGACCCCGTACAATACCGAGAATCGCACTCATTCCCAGTCCTCGACCGGTAAATTTGGTGGTAAAAAATGGATCGTAGAGCTTTTTGCGCGTCTGCGCATCCATACCGCAGCCGTTATCGCTCACCTCGATATACACATACCCACCCACCGGCAGCGGCTCATCGATATGCGATGATCTCAGATAAGCCGCATCCACCATCACCGTACCGGTGCGCAATCGAATCACCCCCTCTTGGTCACCAATCGCTTCGGAGGCGTTGATCACCAGATTCATCACCACCTGCTGCATCTGCGCCCGATCACCCAGAATCGGCGGCAACACCGGTGACAAATCGCTCTGCAGCAGCACATGCTTGCTGATCGAGACCTTCAAAATCTCCATATTCTGCTCGACCAAAGCACTCATATTGATCGGCTCCACGACAAATTTCCCCTTGCCGGAGTAGGCAAGCATCTGTTTGCAGAGATCGGCCGCGCGCTCACTCGCCTCCTCAATACGGCGAATCAATTTCGCCAGCGTCGCATCATCGCGCGCCCGCATCCGCGCCAATCCGGCATTGCCCATGATCGCAGCAAGCAGGTTATTGAAATCATGCGCAATACCGCCAGCCAATACACCGAGCGACTCCAGCCGCTGGGTGTGCTCCATCTGGCGTTGCTGTTGACGCTCCCGCGTCACATCCCGCTGCACCGACACAAAACCGGTGACACGATCCGCGCTATCCCGAATCGGTGAAATCACCTGCGCCACCACATAGCGTTCGCCCGCCCGGTTACGATTGATAAAATCGGCCTGCCATGTGCCACCGGCGAGGATCGTATCCCACATCTGCTGATAAAATGAGGCGCTCATCTCGCCGCTTTTGCAGATATTCGGCGTGCGACCAATCGCCTCTTCGCGGCTATAACCCGTGACTGTCTCAAAAGCAGGATTAACATACTCAATGATGCCGTGGCGATCCGTGATAATGATGATGTCACGCGTCTGCTCCACCGCCAGATGCAAACGCGACAACTCGGCAGTGCGCGCCTCCACCATCTCCTCCAGATGACGATGGTGACGATCAATCTCCTGATACATGCGATTAAATGCCGCCGAGAGTTGATTCAACTCCTGCAGTGGCGACGATTCGGAGATCTCTTCCGAGATACGCCGCTGGCTCTGCATCTGCTCAATCGCTCGCGTTAAACGGCGCAACGGTGCCAACATCACCGACGAACGCCACGCCACCAGCACCAGCACCAACATCAGCGCACTGATGGTGGCAATCAACAGATGACTGCTCAGCTGCGCTAGGTCATGCAGCGCCTCATCGCGATCCTGATGCACCAACAATCCCCAGTCGAGCGCTGGCAGATAGCTCCACGCACCCACCAGCTGCCGCCCCGCTGCATCCTGCAATGCACCTGCACCCGTCTCCCCCTGCAGCGCCTGCTGCAGAGCATCCGCCATCGACGAACCCGACGCAACCACACGCGAAAAGGCCGCTTTCGGATCATGGCGCAGCGGTGCCGTGAGCATGATCTGCGAACCGTTACGCGCTACTGCCATCACCTCGCCGCTCTTCCCCAATCCACTCAAATCGCCAAGCAGCTCATAAAACGCCTGCGTATCGAGTTGAAAGGCGAGCACACCAGCCAGCCGATGCGCTAGAATCAGCGGCGTGGCAATAAAAGCCGCCTGTGCATGCGACGGCGGATAGTAGGCGAAGCTGGACACGTCGGGCGTGAGCAGCTGCAAAGCATTGCGGAACGCGCGCGCCAAGCCCCGGTGGCGAAAGGCATCATCGTTTAGATTGGTGGCAAAATCAGACTCATGCGCAACAGAAAAGACCACCTGCCCCTGCGGCGTAATCAGGAAGGCATCGTGGTAGCCCCAGCGTTCATTCACCGCCAGCAAGCGTGCATGCAGCAGTCGATCTGCGCGCCGATAGGCCTGGCTATCCACCCCCTGCGAAAACAGCCGGCTGAACTGATCCATCGCCTGCATCAGCTGATCGGATCGGCTCAAATCAACCATCTGCCGCAGCCGCTGATCGATGTAGTCATCGATACGCAGACTACGCTGCTCCACCTGCTGATACTGCATCAGCAGCGAACGCTGCAACGCCTGTTTTTCCAGCATATGGTAGGCCACCTGCAGCGAAAAGAGCGCAATCAACAAACCGGAGACGACGCACAGCGTCATCATCTCGGTGCGAATCGATCGGCTGAACTTCACCGCGCCACCGCCGGCGCAGACCATGCGCCGTGCCACTGCTGATGCAGCCTGCGAATCAGCTGCTCGCCGCGATAGCGATCGACGAACAACGGATAGGGCATCGGCTTAATTGCATGATCCGAATACCAGATGATATTGAACTGCCGCGCCTCATTGACCCGGCCGATATAGGCGGTGCGCCATGCATGGCGTGTGCGCGGATCAATCGACACCACCCCCTCCGGCGCCGCCATACTCTGCAACAACACCGAGTGGCGAATCACTTGCGGATCAGCTGTCTGCGCCGCTCGCACCGCCCGCGCCCAGAGATGCACCGCCATCCACGCCGCCTCCATCGGATCACTGACCACGCTCACCCCCGCCTCGTGGCGTATCGCTTGGACAAAATCGCGATTTTTCTCCGAATCGATACTCTGGAAATAGTTCCACGCCGCATAGTGGCCGGCAATCTCCGCTACCGGCATATGCTGAATCGCCGCCTCGGAGATACTGAATGAGAGCACCGGCAGCGTCGCTGCGCTCAACCCCGCCTGCTTCAGAGCATGAAACAGCGCAAAATTACTATCACCATTGATGGTATTGAGGATCAGATCGGGGTGGCTTGCCTGAATATCCGCGATCACCGGCCTCATATCCCGACTGCCCAGCGGCAGATAACGCTCCGCCACGACCGTTGCACCCAATAACTGCAGCTGTTGGCGGATGATCCAGTTAGCCACCCGCGGAAAGATGTAGTCCGAGCCGACCAGATAGACGCGCTTACCCAGATGCTGCACCGCCCAGCTCACCGCCGGCACAATCTGCTGGTTGGGTGCAGCGCCGACATAGATGATATTCGGCGACTGCTCCATACCCTCATACTGCACCGGATAAAAGAGCAGCCCGTGATGACGCTCCACCACCGGCTTCACTGCCTTGCGGCTCGCCGAAGTCCAGCAACCGAAGAGCGCATCGACATGCTCCTGCGTCAACAACCGCTCCGCCTGCGCCGCAAACACCTGTTCATCGGAGCGCCCATCGGCCACCACCACCTCGACCGGCTCGCCGAGCAAACCGCCTGCGGCATTGATCTGACGCACTGCCAAGCGCGTCGCAGCAATCACCGGCTTCTCACTCGATGCCATGGTGCCACTCTGTGAATGAAGGATACCAATACGCACCGCAGCTGCTGCCGGTGTCACCGCCAAACCCACCAGAGCCCAAGCGACCATCCAGCAGGCGCCCGTCACCCACACCACACTACGCATCCACTTATACTTCAACAGCAGCTCCTCCCGCCCACAGAGCATAGATGCTTTTCACCTAACTGCAAACCAGCCCCGCCTCAGATGGAAAAGGCAAGCATGTGCAACACAGCTAGCGGGCAAACCGTGGGATGAGCTGAATCGTGACTTTCATGCTAGCCTTTGCCGCATGACTGTAACGCCACTCTTTCCGACCGGCGGTGAAGCGACCGCGCTGCGCGGCCTCTATCTGCGGCTGGCGCTGCATCGGCAGGCGGCAGCAGGGGAGATCTGCATCTACGCCAACTATATCAGCAGTCTCGATGGGCGAATTGCGCTGCCGATCGCGCATGATGATGCCAACGAACGGGATTTCGCTGTGCCGACGGCGATGGCCAATCAGCGCGATTGGCGGCTCTATCAGGAGCTGGCGGCGCAGGCGGATGTGATGATCACCTCGGCGCGCTACTTCCGCCAGCTCGCCGAGGGGCGGGCGCAGGATCTGCTGCCGGTGGGGCGTGAACCCGCATATGCCGACCTGCGCGACTTCCGTCAGGCTGCAGGGCTGAAACCGCAGCCGGATGTGGTGATCGTCAGCAACTCGCTCCATATCCCCGCCGCCGCCCTCGATCAGCTGCGCGACCGCCAACTGATCGTCTGCTGCAGCGAACAGGCCGATGCGGCCGCCGTCCACGCACTGCAGGCGCGCGGTGTGCAGGTCTGGCGCGCCGGCGCGCAGCAAGTCTTTGGGCAACGCTTAAAACAGCATCTGATCGCTGCCGGCTACCGCAGCGCATATATGATCGCCGGCCCGCAGGTGCACCGTACACTGCTGGCTGACGGCGTGCTGGATGAGCTCTTTCTCACCACCCATTTGAGCCTCTTGGGCGGCGATCATTTTCATACCATCCTCGCCGACCACCTGCCGCAGCCGGTGACGCTGCAGCTGCAGCATCTGTTTCTCGACGAGGGCGATCTCAATGACGGCGGAGGGCAGATCTTCGCCCATTACCGCTACTGCTATGGAGGCAACGCGCCATGAAGCAACAGAACTTCGCCCGCCTCGGCATCATCGTCGGCCTGCTCTACTGGCCGGCCGAGGCGCTGCTGCACACCCTCTTCTTCACCGGCGGTCGCTTTATCGACAACCTGATCCCCAGCGATGCCAACGAGGCGTGGATGCGCAGCCTCATCGCCCTTGCCTTCATCGCCTTCGGCCTCTTTGCCGAGCGGGAGATGCGCGTGCAGCAGGCGATGCGGACGCGACTGACGCAGAAGAGCCGGCGTTTGCAGGCGATCATCGATCACACCTACGACGCCTATGTCGGCATCGACCCATCCGGCACGATCACCGGCTGGAACCACAGCGCCGAGCTACTCTTCGGTTGGCCACTGCAGAAAATCCTCGGCCAGCCGGTCACCACCATCATCCCGGAGCGGCTGCGCGAAGCGCATCAGCGCGGTATGCAGCGCTACAGCGAGGAGAGCGTCGGCACCATCCTCTACCAGCCGACTGCCACCTTCGGCCTGCACCGCGACGGTTTCGAGTTCCCCATCGACATTGTGGTCACACCGCTGGCCAGCGATGACGGGCAGGAGTTTTTCGCCTTCATTCGCGAACGCATCCGCAACAATCGAGAACAGCATAAGGAGCAACCATGATCGATCTATACGGCATCCCCAACTGCAATACGATGAAAAAGGCGCGCAGCTGGCTCGATGCGCACGCCATCGACTACACCTTTCACAACTACAAAACAGAAGGCATCAGCACCGACCAACTGCGCAGCTGGGCAGCCGCCGTTGGCTGGGAGCTGCTGTTGAACAGACGCGGCACCACCTGGCGCAAACTCGATGCCGCGCAGAAGGAGCAGATCGACGCTGCCAGCGCCATCGACTTGATGGCAACATACCCGTCGATGATCAAACGGCCGGTGCTGGTGCGGGGCGATCATATCGAGGTCGGCTTCTCCGAGGCAGGCTACGCCGCACTGTTCGGTGTGGAGGCGTAAGGGCGTTGCCGGAGCATCAGCACAAGCCATTTTTCATCGACGGGCCGGCGGGGCGACTGCAGGCACTGCTGCAGCGCGGCGCGACGGAGCAGCCGGCGGTGGTGATCTGCCACCCCCACCCGCTCTACGGCGGCACGATGCGTAACAAAGTGGTCTATTGGATGGGGCGTGCCTTTGAAGATATCGGCTGCTCGGTGCTGCGTTTCAATTTTCGCGGTGTGGAGCAGTCGGCCGGCAGATGGGCGGAGGGTGTCGGTGAGGCGGATGAT
>JALUXN010000222.1 GCA_027018975.1 Mariprofundaceae bacterium
TCATGATGGCCGGATCGTACTGGCAATGCTCGTCACGCGCTGTCATAGCGCGACTCATCGCCTCCAGATTGGTATGCATATCCAGCACCAGCGCCTGCTTATCGAGCAGGATTTTCACCTTCTTCTTCCGATAGAGTTCGCGCGCAAACTGCTGGCCGAACACCGAGACCACATTGCGCCGCGTCACCAGCCCAACCGGCGCGCCCGCCTCATCCACGACAGCCAGCGCCATCACCGACTCATCCTCCGTGAACATCTCCAACACCGCCGTCGCCTTCGTCGTCAGCGGCAGTGGTGCCGGCGTATGCAAGTGCGCCAAACCCATCTCGGCCGCCGCCATCACCCTGTCCACTGCACGCGCCTCATCACACGACGCCGACCGCTGATCCTCACGTTGACCCAATCTCACCCCCTCCATATCCCGACAGAACATTTACATCCGCCGCACCCTACCCCATCATTATGTCAACCATATGACACGCTGCAGATTAGTTGCGGCGTTCGACAAGGCAATACACATATGAAACCATTGCCGCCAAATTACGCTAACTATTCAGTTCATCCCACGTTTTGCCCGCTAGTTGCGTTGAAAATGCTCATGTAGAAGCACACTGCGCGTTTTCGCCTTACTATCGAACAAACCATGAGCGATCTGAACAGTTCAAATTACGTGACATAAGACACAGGAACCATCTATGCCATCCAACCTCTCCACCAGCGCTTTCTCCACCAATCTCGAATCCCTGATCCGCCTCGGCCTGATCGGGCTGCTGCTCTTCTGGTGTTTCCATATCATCTCCCCCTTCATCGGCGTGGTCACTTGGGGCGCGATTATCGCTGTGGCCATCTATCCCTTCTATCAGATGCTGCTCGACAAGAGCGGCGGCAACAGCAAAATCGCCCTGACCATCACCAGCCTGATCGCGCTGGCCGTGGTGATCCTCCCCTGCTACGCCCTGCTCACCTCGCTGATCGACGGCGCCAGCTCACTCGGCGGCGCCCTGAAAAGCGGCTCGTTGAGCCTGCCCGCGCCGGCGGAAAGCGTGCGCAGCTGGCCGCTGGTGGGTGAAAATATCTTCGATCTGTGGAGCAAAGCCTCGGCCGATCTCGCCGGACTGGTCGCCAGCTACCACGATCAACTGGTCGGCTTCGGCCACAAACTGCTCGGCATCGCCGCCGGTGCCGGCATGGGGCTGATGCAGGTACTGCTCTCACTGCTGATCGCCATCGCCTTCCTCGCGCGCGCCGAAACATCCTCGCAAGCGGTGGCACGGCTGGCGGTTCGCCTCAGTGACGCCGAGCAGGGCGCGCACTTCGTCAAACTCTCCGTCGCCACCATCCGCAGCGTCGCCAACGGCCTGCTCGGCATCGCCATCCTGCAGGGCATCATGGCCGGCGTCGGCATGGAGCTGGTGCATGTGCCGGCCGCGGGCTTCCTCGCCTTCCTCGTGCTGGTACTGGCGATTGCGCAGATCCCGCAGATTATCCTGCTCGGCCCGATCGCCATCTATGTCTTCTCTGTGCAGGAGCCGCTGGTCGCCACCCTCTTCGCCATCTGGGCGCTGCTCACCAGCTTCGCCGATGCACTGCTCAAGCCGCTGCTGCTCGGGCGCGGTGTTGATGCGCCGATGCTGGTGATCCTGCTCGGTGCCATCGGCGGCATGATTGTCTCCGGCATCATCGGCCTGTTTATCGGCGCG
>JALUXN010000223.1 GCA_027018975.1 Mariprofundaceae bacterium
ATATTGAGACCCGCTATCGGCAGCGTTATGTCGATCTGATGGTGACGCCGGAGTCGCGGCAAGTGTTCAAGACGCGCTCGAAAGCGATTTCGCTGCTCCGTCAGGGGTTGGAGCAGCGCGGCTTCATGGAGGTGGAGACACCGATGCTGCAGAGCCAGCCGGGTGGGGCGGCGGCACGGCCGTTTATCACCCACCACAATGCGCTGGATATGGATCTCTACCTGCGCATCGCCCCCGAGCTCTATCTGAAGCGGCTGCTGGTCGGCGGTTTTGAGCGGGTCTTTGAGATCAACCGCAACTTCCGCAACGAAGGGCTGGATGCGACGCACAACCCCGAATTCACCATGGTCGAGTTTTACCAATCCTACGCCAACTTTATCGATGCAATGGACAATACCGAGGCGCTGATCCGCGAGGTGGCGGCAGGGCTTGGCATCGACAAGGTGACCTGGGAGGGGGTGGAGATTGATCTGACGCAACCCTTCCGCCGGCTGCGGATTGATGAGGCGGTGTTTGAGAAGCGGCCGGATGTGCGCGGCCATGCGCAGGATAAGGCGCTGCTGGCCACTGTCTGCATGCAGGTGATTCCCGACTTCAAGCCGCTGATTACGTGGAAGGCGGGGCACTATCTGATGGCGCTGTTTGAGGAGCTGGTCGAGCCGGAGCTGATGCAGCCGACCTTTGTGACCCACTATCCCGTTGATGTCTCGCCACTGGCGCGGCGCAACAACGAGGAGCCGCATGTGACCGACCGCTTCGAGCTCTTTATGGCCGGTCGCGAGATGGCCAATGGTTTCTCGGAATTGAACGATCCGGACGATCAGCGTGGTCGTTTTGTTGCGCAGGCGCAGGCCAAGGCGGCTGGCGATGTCGAGGCGACCGGCGTGGATGAAGATTATCTGCGCGCGCTGGAGTATGGTATGCCGCCAGCGGCAGGGGTGGGCATCGGTGTCGATCGGCTGGTGATGATGTTGACCGGTCAGCATGCGATTCGCGATGTGCTGCTCTTCCCCCACATGCGCCCTGAAAAATGAGCGCGGTTTGTTCATGAACAGTAGGGAGGTGACCGATGCTGGCTAAGAATGTGATGGTTGCAGATATGGTCACCGCGTTGGCCGACGAGAAGGTGGAGGATGTGCTGCACAAAATGCGCAGCGCCAAGCTGCGTATGCTGCCGGTGCTCGATGCGGATCGACGCGTGATCGGTGTGGTCTCAACCTTTTCGGTGATGGAGCGGGTGGTGCCCAGCTATATCGTCACCGGCGATCTCAACCAGATTCCCTACGCACCCGATATGGGTGTGCTGCACCGCCACTTTGAAGAGGTACGCGGCCTGCGTGCCGATGCGGTGATGGATGCCAAGCCGCTAAAAGTGCAGGCGGATGAGTCGCTGCTCTCGGTGGCGGCGGCGATGATCTCCTACAAGAAACATGAGTATGCGATGGTCATCGATGATGATGGCTGCCTGCTCGGCATCATTTCTGCCGGTGACGTGCTGGATCGCCTCAGTCAGGATGGGTTGATCGATGCATAACGGCGCGGAGCACGCCGCAGCCCACGCCGCATCGGTGATCTTCGGCCTCGATCCAACCTGGATCGCGGTCTCCATCCTGCTGGTGGTATATGGCATCATTATGGCCGAGAAGTTCAACCGCGCTGTGCTCTCGATGCTTGGTGCCGGATTGATGATCCTCTGCGGTGTGATCACGCAGCATCAGGCGGTGGCTGGGATCGATTTCAATACTATCGGCCTGCTCACCGGCATGATGGTGATCGTCACCATCAGTCAGAAGACTGGCATGTTCCAGTATGTGGCGATCAAGGCGGCCAAGGTGGTCAAGGGGAGTCCTTGGGGCGTGCTGGTGATGTTGTCGGTGGTGACGGCGATATTCTCCGCCTTTCTCGATAATGTGACGACGGTGCTGCTGATTGCGCCGGTGACACTGCTGATCACCGATGCGCTCGGTGTGCGCCCATACCCCTATCTCTTCGCCCAGATTCTCGCCTCCAATGTCGGCGGCACGGCGACGCTGATCGGTGATCCACCCAATATCATGATCGGCTCGGCGGCGGGGCTCAGTTTTTACGATTTTCTGGTCAATCTGACCCCGATCATCCCGCTGATTCTGCTGGTGATGCTGGTGGCGATCTGGTTGATGTTCGGCCGCGACTTGCACGCATCCGATGAGAACAAGGCGCTGGTGATGCGCTTTGACGAGAGCGAGGCGATCAAAGATCCGGTGCTGCTGAAGAAATGTCTGACCGTGCTATTTCTGGTGATTGGCGGCTTCACCTTTGCCCATGCCCTGCATCTGGAGCCGGCTTCGATTGCCATGTTCGGCGCGGCGGCACTACTGCTGTTGCAGACGCTGGGTTTTCCGTTGGAGGAGAAGGATCACGTCTACGAGTCGGTGATGGCGGAGGTGGAGTGGACGACGATCTTCTTCTTTGTCGGGCTGTTTATCATTGTCACCGGCGTGGAGCATACCGGCGTGATCGGCCTGCTGGCACAGAAGACCTTGGCGCTGACCGGCGGTGACTTCGATGCGACAGTTGCGGCGATTCTCTGGGTCTCTGCGATCGCCTCGGCGATGATCGATAATATCCCCTTCGTGGCGACGATGATTCCGCTGATCCACAGTATGGCGCCGACTTTTGGCGGTGCGGATGCACTGGTGCCGCTCTGGTGGGCACTGGCGCTGGGGGCGTGCTTGGGCGGCAATGGTTCGCTGATCGGCGCATCGGCCAATCTGATTGTTGCCGGTTTCGCCCAGCGCGCTGGCCATCCGATCGCGTTTCTCACCTTTTTGAAGCACGCCTTCGGTCTGATGTTGATCTCCATTGTGATGTCGCATCTCTATCTCTATTTTCGTTATTTGACCTGATTTTGTTGCAGGAAACTCCATGAATCGCCGCTGGTTTCGTTCCTATGAGTGGATGTTGGCGCGCCGCTATCTGCGCTCGCGGCGCAGTGAGAAATTTGTCTCGCTGATCAGCTGGAGTTCCGGTGTCGGCATCGCCATCGGGGTGATGACGCTGATTGTCGTGTTGTCGGTGATGAACGGTGCGGCGGTGGAGATCCGCGATAAGATTCTCGGTTTCTCCGCCCATGTCGATGTGCAGGGACCGGGCAATACACTTTCCGGTTGGCGTGATTGGCTGGCGACTGTGGAAAAACTGCCGGGCGTGGAGCGGGCAGCGCCCTATGTGACAGGGCAGGTGTTGGCGACCAACGGCTCGCGCGCCTTTGGTGCCATCCTCAAGGGTGTGGATGTGCATCGCAGCCCGATGTTGGCCAAGCATATTGTGCGTGGACGCTTTATTGATGATCGCGGCTCACCGTTTGAGGTGGTGATCGGCAAGGATCTGGCCAAAAAGCTGGGCGTCGATGTCGGTGATCGGGTGCGCTTGATGTCGCCGACCGGCGGCATCAGTCCAGCCGGTGCGGCACCACGGATGCGGGCGTTTCATCTGGTGGGCATCTTCGACTCCGGCTTTTACGAATATGATGTCGGCATGATCCTCACACCGTTGGCCGCCATTCAGCGTTTTAATCGCATCGGCGATGCGGTGACCGGTATTGAGTTGTTTCTCGATGATCGCAATGCCAGCGGCCAGGTGGCAGATCAGGCGCGTGCGGCGCTGCCGGTCGGTGCTTGGATTACGGATTGGAAGCAGCGCCATCGCTCATTCTTCCATGCGCTCAAGACCGAGCGGATGGCGATGGGGGTGATTCTGTCGCTGATTGTGATGGTGGCGCTGTTCAATATGGTTGCATCCTTGGTGATGGTGGTGATGGAGCGGCGCAAGGAGATTGCTATTCTCAAAACGGTCGGTGCCACGCACGCCTCGGTGATGCGGGTCTTTCTGCTGATGGGTACGCTGCTCAGTGGACTCGGTACTCTGGTCGGTACGCTGCTCGGTCTGCTGCTGGCCTGGAAGGTGGATGTGCTGCTGGCCTGGATTGAGCATGTCACCGGCGTCAAATTCATGTCCAGCGATGTCTATTATATCGACCATATCCCTTCGGTGATCGATCCGACTGCGGTGACGACGATTGTGATGGTCAGTCTGCTGCTCGGTGTGGCGGCGACCTTCTATCCGGCATGGCGGGCGGCCAATGTGCCGCCGGCGGAGGCGCTGCGCTATGAGTGAGCTATTTCGCGTCGAAGATGTGCGCAAACATTTTGCGGCACCGGCCGGCGAGTTGCCGATATTGCAGGGGGTGTCGTTCACGCTGCAGGAGGGGGAGTTTCTGGCCATTGTCGGCGAGTCGGGCTCCGGCAAATCGACCATGCTGCAGATCCTCGGCACGCTGGATCATCCGGATAGCGGCACGATTCATCTCGATGGCGAACCGATCCATCAACTGACATCCAACCGACAGGCGCTGCTGCGCAATCAGAAGATCGGCTTTGTCTATCAGGCGCATCACCTGATTCCGGAGCTGACGGCGCTGGAGAATATCACCCTGCCGCTGCTGGTGCAGGGGATGGCGGCCACCGATGCCCAGGTGCGCGGGCGTGAGCTGTTGGCGCGCTTGCATCTATCGGCGCGGGAAGCGCATATTCCGGCCAAACTCTCCGGCGGCGAGGCGCAGCGGGTGGCGGTGGCACGAGCGCTGGCCGCAAAACCGCGACTGCTGCTGGCCGATGAGCCGACCGGCAATCTCGACGAACATACCGCGCAGGAGGTATTCACCCTGCTGCGCCAGCTCTGCCGCGAAGAGCAGGCGGCGGTGATTATGGTGACCCACAGTATGGCGATGGCCGATGCCTGTGATCGCATGCTGACCCTGCGCGATGGTGTGGTGTGCGAACGGTAGTATCTCGCTGCGAAAAAAAACTTTGACACTCCGATGCTGATTCGTACTGTTCATTGAATCGATCTTGTGCGGGCGGATATGCGGTAAATTGCTGTTCGCACACAAAAAATCCCATCTGTATCAGGAAGGTAATGTGACCAAAGCCGAAATTGCAAAACTCGTTCATGAACATGTTGGATTGACCAAAAAGGAGTCACTGGAAATCGTTGACGCAGTGCTTGGCGGTATCCGTGAGTCACTGGGGCGGGGCGAGAACGTCAAGCTCTCCGGTTTTGGCCATTTTATGATTCGTCACAAAGGGGAGCGGCGCGGCCGCAATCCAAAAACCGGTGTGGAGATTATGATTGCGCCGCGTTCGGTCGTCTCATTTCGTTCCAGTCCGGCACTAAAAAACAAACTCAATGGTGTCGATGAATGAATCCTGAACAGTCGTTGAAGCGAGCCGGGGTTGCCATTCCCGAGATCGCTGACAAGCTGTTCTTTTCGATTCGTGAAGCCAGTGATATTTGCGGTGTGGAGCCGCACGTGCTGCGTTATTGGGAGACGGAATTTAAGCATATCCGACCGGAGAAGCGCAGTGGCAATCGCCGCTTTTATCGTCAGCGGGACATCTACACCCTGTTGAAAATCAAGCACCTGCTCTACGATCTCAACTTTACGATTCGCGGTGCCAAAAAACGGCTCATGAGCGCCGACCTCGATACGCTAGTGGAACGGCAGGATAGCCAGAGTCTGCTCAAACAGCTGCGTGAAGAGCTTAATCAGGTGCGTTTATTGTTGGAGTAGGGCGCTCCACCCCTGATCGCATGTTGCTTGCAGGGTTACATTCTTTTATCGTTGAAGTATGCTTCAGCGCCATCAATCGGGGCGTAGCGCAGTCTGGTAGCGCACTTGACTGGGGGTCAAGTGGTCGGAGGTTCGAATCCTCTCGTCCCGACCATTTTTTTTCGTGCAATCACTGAGCTGGATCGACACTGTCTCCGCTGAGATTGCAGATATTCAATCAGGCGAGGGGGTGCGTGGTGGCTTCGGTTTACAGTGTGTGGCGTTTGTGCTCTGCGTGGCACGCGCAAACTCCTCCATCCATGAGTTCAGCCGTTTGAATCTTTACCCCGCCCTGAATGTCACCACACAAACGTACGATCGACCGCGGCAGCGGATGGTCAGCGAGCAGGTGATTGCGCGTGGCATTCACGATCCGCGTGTCATCGATGCCATGCTGACGGTACCACGTCATAAGTTTGTCGATCCGGCGCTGGCGGCGCGCGCCTATCAAGATTGCGCCCTGCCGATCGGCTCCGGTCAAACCATCTCCCAACCCTATATGGTGGCACGCATGTCGCAGCTGTTGGCGCTCAAGGGAGATGAGCGGGTGTTGGAGATCGGTACAGGCTGCGGCTACCAGACTGCTATCTTGTCACGCCTTTGCCGTCGGGTGTACAGCATCGAGCGCATCCAATCACTCCACGAGCGGGCGCGGAGTAATTTGCGCGCGGCGCGTCACGCCAATGTGATGCTCAAGTGTGGCGACGGCCTGTTGGGATGGGAGGAGTATGCACCCTATGATGCGGTCATTGTGACAGCCGGTGGCTTCGCCTCGGATGTCTGGTTGGAGCAGCTTAAGCCGGGCGGCGTACTGCTGATGCCGGAAGGAGTGGATGGGGCGCACCGCCTTGTGCGCCGCCAGAAACAGGCGGGGCGAATCACTGAAACATATTTCGATCTCTGCACCTTTGTTCCCCTGCTCGGCGGGGTGCACCATCACTGATCATCTATTGCCGCCGAAGCCGGTATCGTGGTTGCGTCGCATCTACCACTGGACACTGTCGCTGGCCGAACATCCGCAGGCGAATTGGGCGCTGTTTCTGGTGGCGCTGGTGGAGTCGAGTGTATTTCCCATTCCGCCGGATGTACTGCTGTTGGTGATGGCCATGGGGCGGCCGGCGGGTGCATTCCGTTATGCTGCGATGGCGACAGTAGGCTCTACAATCGGTGCGGCGCTCGGTTATCTGATCGGCATGTTTCTACTGGCCACGCTGGCCATGCCGATACTCGAATTTTATCACGCCGTCGGGACATTCAACCATGTGCAGGCGCTATTTCAGCAGTATGGCATATGGGTGGTGGCAGTGGCTGGTTTTTCACCGATTCCGTTCAAGGTGATCACCATCGCTTCGGGCGCGTTTGGGGTGACCTTTTTCCCCTTTATGGTGGCTGCGTTACTGTCACGCGGCAGCCGTTTCTTTCTGGAGGCGGCATTGATGTATTGGGGCGGGGAGCGGCTGCGCAACTGGGTGGAGCGCTACTTCGAGTGGTTGACAGTGGCGGTCAGTGTGGCCGTGATTGGCGGTTTTGCGCTGTTATGGATGTGATGGTGCGGTTGCTGCTGGTCACGGGGCTGTTGATGTTGGCAGCCTGTGTCAGTACGCCGATGCCACACCACTCCCGCGCGCACACCCACAGCGCCACACAGAAAACATCGCACCACCACAAGCCGCTGATCCGCTATGTGCGCAAAAACGACACACTGTACAGCATCGGCAAGCAGTTCGGTGTGGATTATCACCTCATCGCCAAGCGCAACCACATCCGTTATCCCTACCACATCTACATCGGCCAGCGTCTCTATATCGACCGCTCAGCACCCGCCGCACATGACGCGACGACACGCAAATTCCGCCATGTCGCCCGGGCACCACAACGCACGGCGAAGAAACATCAGCGCCATTCGAGTGCAGCCTATCAACGTAAAGCTCAGGGGGTGCAGGTGCACTTTATCTGGCCGGTCAACGGTGTGGTAACGAGTAAGTTTGGCCGCCGCGGTACACGCATGCACGACGGCATCGATATCGGAGCCAAAGAGGGGACGCCGGTGCGAGCGGCAGCAGCGGGCGAGGTGGTGTACGCCGATTCGCGCCTGAGTGGTTACGGTAAGTTGATTATTATTCGCCATAACAGGAATATTTTCACCGCTTACGGCCATAACCAGCGTATGCTGGTGAAGCGGGGGGGGCACGTGCGCCGAGGCGAGATTATTGGCAGGGTGGGGCACACCGGCCATGCCACCGGGCCGCACCTCCATTTCGAGATTCGCCACGGCAGCACACCGGTCAATCCGCTCTTTTATCTGCCGAAGCGCAAGCGATGAAGGTGATCACATGATGATTGATGCAGGTGGGTGGTCTTATTCTATGCTGAGGGATTTGGGGTGAGTCGAGAGAGTCTAACCATCTACATGCGCGATATTTCGCGCTACCCCCTGCTTACTGCAGAGCAGGAGATTGCGTTGGGTAAACGCATTGCCGCCGGTGACCGAGCGGCGCGGCAGGAGATGATTCAGGCCAATTTACGCTTGGCGGTGAAGATTTCGCGCCGCTATCTGGGGCAGGGGCTGCCGCTGGCGGATCTGGTGGAAGAGGCGAACCTGGGCCTGATCCGAGCGGTGGAAAAGTTCGATATTGCCCACGGTTGCCGTTTTTCGACCTATGCCACATGGTGGATTCGTCAGGCTGTGGAGCGGGCGATTATGAATCAGGCGCGCACGATTCGGGTGCCGGTACATGTTGCCAAGGCGTACAAGAGTGTGTTGCAATGCGCAGCGCGGTTGCGGATCGCACTGGGGCGCGAACCCAGTGATGCGGAGGTGGCTGAGGCAGCGGGTATTTCATTGGCACGTCTTCATAGTCTGGCCACATCACATCTGAAAACCGATAGTAGTGATGTCGCTACGCATGAGGAGGGGGCGCTGTCACTCTACGAAGTGACCGCCGATGAGCGCGCACCGCTGCCGGATGATCAGATGAAGCGCGCCAACCGTGACCAGATGATTCAGACATGGATGCAGCGACTGGATGAGAAGGAGCGGCGCGTGGTGCGCCTGCGTTTCGGTATCGATAGCCGCGAAGATCCGTGGACGCTGGAGGCGATCGGGGCGGAGATGGGGGTGACGCGGGAGCGTATTCGGCAGATTCAGGTCTCGGCGCTGAAAAAGTTGCGGGCGATGGCCAGCGATAAAAATGTCCGTTTCGAGGAGATGTTGTGATGACTGAGGGTGTGCACTGGCAGGCGCTGATTCGCGATGTGAAGGATTTTCCCAAGCCGGGGATTGTGTTCAAAGATATAACGCCGCTGCTGGCGGATGGGGCGGGGTTTGCTGCGGTCGTCGATGATCTGGCGGCGCGGATGCCGGCGGATGTCGATGCGATTGTCGGTATTGAGTCGCGCGGCTTTATCTTCGGCGCGGCACTGGCGCAGAAGCTCGGTCTGGGGCTGGTGACGGTGCGTAAGCCCGGCAAGTTGCCGGCCGATGTGCATGCGGTGGAGTATGAATTAGAATATGGGGTGGATCGGTTGGAGATTCATCGCGATGCGCTCAGTAGCGGCCATCGGGTGGTGATAGTCGATGACCTGCTGGCTACCGGCGGCACAGCGGCGGCGACAGTGGCATTGGTGCAGAAACTGGGCGCTGAGGTGGCGGCTTGTCTGTTTGTGATCGAGCTTGCTTTTCTGCCCGGACGCGCGGCGCTGGAGGGTGTGGCGGTTGAAGCGTTGATGGCCGTGGATGGGGACTAATTTCTCCCTATGGGCAGGGGCGAATTCCTCCGTGCAGAGCCGTGCAAATGCCGTTATGCTTCGAGCGGAAATTATGGTGGCTCTGCTGTTCGTTTGTCACCACCTGCCCTCGTAGCTCAGCTGGATAGAGCGGCCGCCTCCTAAGCGGCAGGCCACACGTTCGAATCGTGTCGAGGGCACCAGTGTTAGTGCTTTAATAAACAGAATTAGCTATTTGTTTTGCAAGTGGAAATAGCCGAGAGGTTGAAATGGAAGAGACTTTGAATCCTGCAATACCGGTACTGATCGAAGATAAGATGAAAAACGCTTATCTCGATTACGCCATGAGTGTGATCGTCGGGCGTGCGCTGCCGGATGCGCGTGACGGGCTGAAGCCGGTGCATCGGCGCATTCTTTATGCCATGCAGGATCTCGGCTGTACGCATGACAAGCCGTTCAAGAAATCGGCGCGTGTGGTCGGTGATGTGATCGGTAAATATCACCCGCACGGCGATTCGGCGGTCTATGACGCGATGGTGCGTATGGCGCAGCCGTGGAGCATGCGTCATCTGCTGGTCGATGGGCAGGGTAACTTCGGCTCGGTCGATGGCGATTCG
>JALUXN010000224.1 GCA_027018975.1 Mariprofundaceae bacterium
GTGCGCGGCAGATCTGCGCCAGTTGTCCGCCGATGCGGCCGGCGCCGATGATGCCGAGGGTGCAGTGAGGGAGGGTGATGCGCTGTTGTGCATGCAGTTGGAGCAGTGCGGCGAGGATATATTCGACGACCGAGTCGGTGGATGAGCCGGCGGCATTCGCCCAGCAGATACCGTGCTGCTCGAGCCACGCCTTGTCGTAGTGGTCGTCGCCGATGGTGGCTGTGCCGGCAAAGCGCACGCGGCTGTCGGTCAGCAGTGGCGCACCAACCTGTGTGGAGGAGCGGGTGAGCAGAATATCGCAGGCCTGCACACGCGCCGGCGTGATTTCAGACTGTTCGACAATGTCGGCGCGCACATCGTAGCCGCTGAGCGCCTCACAGAGCGACGCAATTCCCCAGATATGGGCATCGGCGACGATATGCAGAGGTCGGCTCATGACTGCGCGCAGATGCGCTCGATCAGGCGACTCGATGAGTAGCCGGGCAGAAACGGCATCACCACCACCTCACCGCCGGCCGCTTGCACCTCGCGGGCGCCGACAATGGTGTCGAGCGTATAGTCGCCACCCTTAACCAGCAGATCGGGCAGGATGGCGGCGATGAGTTGCGCCGGCGTATCTTCAGCGAAGGGGATGACCAGATCGACAGCGCGCAGGGCACTGAGCATGGTGATGCGATCCTGCAGCGGGTTGATCGGGCGGCTGGCTCCCTTGAGACGGCGGATGGAGTCATCATCGTTCAAGCCGATGATCAGCTTGTCTCCGAGGGCTGCGGCGCGGGTCAGGTAGTCGATATGGCCGGGGTGGAGTAGATCGAAACAGCCGTTGGTGAAGACCAGTCGTTGATCTGCTTGGCGCCACGCTGCGATGGTGGCAGCGGCGCTTTCCGGCAGAGTTGCGCCACTCACTCTTTGCTGCTGCGCATCAGATTGATGACCGCCGTGACGCCATCGATTTTGCGCGCAATGGCGACAGCGCGTCGGCGCAGTGTTGGCTCATCGACGATACCCTGCAGATAGACGCGGCCGTTGACCGTTTCGACATGGATGCCGAAACCGGAGACCTGCTTGTCGTTCCATAGCCCCATTTTGACTTTGCTGGTGATCAGAGAGTCGGAGATGATGGTGCCCAGCGTCGGTTCGCCGATGCGTAGTTTGTTGGTTACTGCGACGACGCCATCCACCTGACGGGTGATCAACAGAGCACGATCGATGTGCGCCTGGCTCGGCAGGTAGCCGGTGAGGATGGCGCGGCCATGCACCACTTCGACACTGACCCAGCGCGATGGCATATCTTTTTCGGCCAGTAGGCGGGCGTCGATTTTGGTGGCGATGGTGACATCATCGGTGTGGCGGGCGACGGTGCGTTCATCGAAGGCACCGCTGCCGGCTGCCGTGCCGACAGCGGCTGCGCCGATAAATAGGCCGCCGGCACAGCCCGGCAGCAGGAACAGCAGGGTGGTCAGGGTGATGGCTTGGATATGCTTCATGGTGACTCCTGTCGTGTGCATATGTATGTTAGCTGAGCTCTTCGCCCAGTGTCTCTACGACTGCGGCAAAGAGCAGCGGAACCAAGATCTCATCCGGGCCGGAGAGCCAGTAGCCATGGCCGTTGGGCATGGAGAGGCGGGTGAGTACGTTTTTCAGGGTGGTTGCGCTGGCAGCGGGATCGATCACGGCGGTGGTGACCGATTCGATGGTGTGGCCGACATTGCGTGCCGCATCGACCGCCTGCAACAGGACACGCGGCATGACGACGCTGGAGGCGATATTGATCACCACCCCGCGATGGGCGGCGGCCATCATGCCGGCGAGCAGCCGGAAATCGACCATGCCGGCGGCGCCGAGTAGTGCACCATCGGCAGCCGGATGCAGGCAGAAGGCGTCTGCACCGATGGCTGGATGCACCGATAGTGGCAGGCCGTAGCGGTGGGCGGTGGCGACCACGGAGTGATCGAGGTGTTCCAGCTCCGCCTCCATGAGATATTGGCCGACGCTGTTGCCGATGCCGCGCTGCGCGTCGGCGCCGTAGCGGATGGCGTCATTGATCAGACAGCCGGTCTCTTCGGTCATGCAGTAGCCACCCTGATTGAGCTCGCGTTCGCGGGCGGTGACGGTACGGCCGCACATGGCGATTTCGACATCCTGCTCCAGCGCCGCACCGGTGAGTGCGATGCCGGAGATTACTTTTTGCTCGATCAGACGGCAGAGCAGTGGCCCCAGTCCGGAGTCGAGCACATGGCCGCCGCAGGCAAGGATGACGGTGCGGTGGTGGCGGATGGCGGTGGTGATGGCGTCGCGCAGGCGGAAAAGGTCGCCGGCGCAGCCGAGGTTGGGCAGGCTGCAGAGGAAGTCGTCAAAGCCGCTGCCGGCTTGGTAAGGGGCGCCGAAATCTTCGCCTTCGCACTCCACCCGCCGCTTGGCCAGCGGGATGGTTTTGAGCTTGGTCAGGGAGATGGGTTTGATGGTCATGCGGACTCCTGTGTTTGGCCGAAGAGGGCGTGATCGACGAGAGAGCAGAGCAGATGGAGGCAGGTGATATGCATCTCCTGTACCCGGGCGGTGACCGGGTGGTCGATATGGATCCGTGCAGTCAGTTGTTCGGACTGCGCCAGTGCGCCGCCGTCGCCACCGGTCAGGGCGATACTCTGCATGCCACAGGCGGCGGCAGAGTCGACAGCCCGGATCACATTGCGCGAGTTGCCGCTGGTGGAGATGGCGAGCAGCAGGTCGCCTTGCCGCCCGAGCGCCTCCACTTGGCGGGCGAAGACATCGTCGAAGGAGAAATCGTTGGCGATGCTGGTAATCACCGAGGCATCGTGGGTGAGAGCGACAGCAGCCAACCCCGGGCGATTGATCTCAAAGCGGTTGACCAGTTCGGCGGCGAAGTGTTGTGCGTCGGCTGCTGATCCGCCATTGCCGCAGGCGAGGATTTTTCCGCCCTGCTGCAGACAGTCGATCATCAATGTCGCGGCCTGTTGCAAGGGTTTGTTCAGGGTGTCGATGCAGCGCTCTCTGAGGCGAATGCCGTCCTGCAGGGCGTCGCGGATCATATGGTTCACCGGATAATATCCTCCATCTGTTCGATGCCGGGCGGAATCCATGCCGGCAAGCCGACTCTAGGGGTGACGATCATTAAATCAAAGCGGCATTGCAGATTAGCGTATTCAGGGTGGTGTGCCAGCCAAGCCTCGGCCGCCGACCGCAGCCGCGCACACTTCTCCGGATGTACGGCCAGCAAGCTCGATTCACGCTGGCGGTGGAATTTGACCTCGACAAAGAGCAGTAGATCGTCGCGTCGGGCGATGAGGTCGAGCTCACCGCGACCAAGGCGCACGTTGTGCTCGAGGATAGTGAAGCCGCGCCGCTGCAGGAAGGCTGCGGCATGGGCTTCGCCGCTGCGCCCTTTGGCGGTACTCAATTGAGCATCCTGCTCAATCGCGGGATTCGGCGGTCATTAGGGCGTACACACTCGCCCGCTTGATGCCGAGCATGTTGGCCACCGCCTTGGCGCGGGCGGAGGGGGGGAGCGACTGCATGCTGGCGCTGTTCAGACAGTCGAGGATCTGCTGATCGTTGAGCGCCAGTGTCTCTGCTGCCGCTGGCGCGACCAACAGCACAATTTCGCCGCGCGGCGGGTGTTGCGAAAAGTGGTCGATGGTCGCCGCCAGTGTGTCGGAGATGAATGATTCATGCAGCTTGGTGAGTTCGCGCGCCACCACCACTTGGCGCTGACCGCCGCAGCCGTCGCGCAGCTGGGTGAGGGTATCGAGCAGCCGCCGTGGTGATTCGAGCAGAATGATCGTCTCATCGGCGGCGGCGATGCGTTGCAGCTCCTGCTGGCGATGTTTGCCGCTGCGCGGCAGGAAGCCGCAGAAGCGGAAGTGGTCGGTCGGCAGGCCGGCGGCGCAGAGGGCGGTGATCACGCTGCTGGCACCGGGAATGGGCGTGACGCGGATGCCGTGTTGGCGCAGAAAGCGCACCAGCCGGTAGCCGGGATCGGAGATCAGCGGCGTGCCGGCATCGGAGATCAGCGCGATGTCGCAGCCGGCCAGCAGGCGCGTTTTCAGCTGTTCGAGCATGGCCTGTTCGTTGTGTTCATGCAGGGTGATCATTGGTGTGTCGATGGCGTAGTGCTGGAGCAGTTTGCGGCTGTTGCGGGTATCTTCGGCGGCGATGAGATCGACGCTGCGCAGGGTATCGACGGCGCGATAGGTGATGTCGGCGAGGTTGCCGATGGGGGTGGCGACGATGAAAAGTTGGCCATCTCCGGATTGATGATTAGTCTGCGAATCCATGTTGTGGAAACGTTATCGTCCAAATGGCGCAGCGGCAATGGTCTGTATCTGCGTCACGCTGCTACTACTCAGCGGCTGCCAAGCAAAGAAGAAGGTTGTTGTTGTCGAACAGGCGCCGCCACCGGCGCAGGCGCGATTGGTGCCGCCGCCGGCACGTGATGCGCAGATTCAGCAGATGATGGCGCAGGCGGCCGCAGGTGGCGATGTGCAGTTGACGCTGGCGGGGCTGGAGCGCTTGATGCGTCAGGGCAGTGCCGCGCAGCAGCAGGAGGCGGCCTTCCGGCGCGTGGAGTTGATGCTCGATCGCATGTTGCCGGGGGCGTTCAATGAGGCGCGGCAGGTGATGGCGCGCTATCCCGACCATGCGCTGATTCCCTACGCCGATCTCTGGCTGGCGAAATCGTGGCTGATGCTCGATGACAACGACCGCGCCCTGACCTTGATGCGCGCCGCCTTGCAGCACCCCAAGTTGACCCGCGAGCTGCTCGACCAGCTGTTGGCGCAGGGGGCGCCGGCGGCGGAGCGCGCCAGTGAGAGTGTGGCGGTGAGCTGGTATCTGGCGGCGGCCGATGCCGATGAGCATGGGCGCGATCACTGGTTGCAGCTGGCCGCACGACGCGCGTCGTTGCACACTGTGCAGGCGGTGATGCAGAGCGGTGCGATGGCCGATACGTTACTGCCGGCTTTTGCGCGAGAAGCGGCGCATATTCGCTGGCTGCGTGGTGATACGGCGGCCATTGGGCGGATTGCTGATCTGCTGGCGGCACGCCTGCCGCAGAGCGATCAGTTGCCGCAGTTGCGGGCGTGGGCGGCGCAGCAGCGTGCGCTGGCTACGGTCGGTGTGATGCTGCCGCTCAGCGGCCAGTATGCACGCTTTGGTGAACAGGCGCTGCGTGGTCTGCGCACCGCGCTTGCCGGCCTGCACTACTCGGTGAAATTGCGCATTGAAGATACCGCATCGACAGCCGACGGCGCCGAGCAGGCCTATCGTCATTTGGCCGATAGTGCGGTTGATATGGTTGTCGGCCCGCTGCTGGCCGCTTCGGTTCAGGCGATTCTGCCGATCATGAACGATACGCTGCCGGTGATTGCCATGACCGGCCGCACCGATCTGGCGGCGGGCTCACCGGCACTGTTTATCCATACCCTATCACCCTTGGCGCAGGTGGGGATGATGGCGCAATACGCTTGGCAGCACGGGGCGCAGAAGATGGTGATCATTTCGGATGCCGGCTCGAGTCAGACAGAGGCGGCGATGTTCCAGCAGGCGTTCGAGGCGCTGGGCGGCGAGGTGATGCAGCATCTGCAGCTGGCCGACGGCACCCTCGATTATCGCGATCAGCTGCGTCAGCTGCGTTATGAGACGGATGATGATCAGATGTTGCAGCAGCTGGATGAAGATCTGGATCTGTTCCTGCCGGAGATGGATATGGAGCTGCGCATGCCGGTCTCATTTGATGCGCTCTATCTGGCGCTGCGCGGCGAACAGGTGGCGCTGCTCGCCGGCCAGCTGGCCTATGCGGACATTACGGCCGTGCCGCTCTACGGCAGCAGCCGCTGGCAGGATGGGCATCTGCTCGATGATCATGGACGCTATCTGTCGCAGGCGCGTTTTGCGGTGTCTGATGGCGGCGCTGATGCAGATGGCGCGCAGGATGCACAACAGCTGCGTATGACCTACCGCGAAGTGTGGGGCGACGACGCCCCGACTGCCTTGACACGTCTGGCCTACGATACGATGCGCATTGCCGCGGCGCTGAGCAGTCGTTACGGCAGTGATGGCGAGGCGATGTTGCAAGCGCTGCATGATGTGGAGGGGTTCCCGGCTATGACCGGGCATGTGCAGTTCGATGCCGATGGTGTGGGTCAGAAGAAGATGGAGCTCTTTTCGATTCACAAAGGGGAGATGGTTCCGGCCGGCTGAGGTGAGCAGGGTGGCTGAGGCAGAGGAGGCGTTGGGCGGGCTGTTGCAGCGCTTGGCGATGTTGCGCGGCTGGTCGCCGCATACGACGGCGGCATACCGCACCGACCTGCTTGATGCGGCGCGTTTTTTGCAAAGCGAGGCCTTGCCGGATGGCGCATCGCTGAATATGGCGACACAGGTGCAGCTGCTCGATTATCTGGCCGCACTGCATCAGCGCGGGCTGCGCGAGAGCACTATTCAGCGGCGGCGTAGTGCGCTCTCCACCTGGTTCAGTTTTTTGCAGGAGGAGGGTTTGCGCGAAGACCATCCGGCACGCCAACTGCCCAAGCTGCGCAAGAGCCGGCCGCTGCCGAAGCTGTTGAGTGAGCGGGATGTGGAGTCGCTTCTGGGTGCGCCCGATGTGACGACGGCGATCGGCCTGCGGGATCGCACCATGCTGGAGCTGCTCTACGCCACGGGACTGCGGGTGAGCGAGTTGGTCATGCTGCAGCCGGCGCATCTGGATATGGCTGCGGGATTGCTGCGTGTGGTCGGCAAAGGGGATAAGGAGCGGCTGGTGCCGTTTGGGGCGGAGGCGGCTGTGTGGTTGCAGCAGTGGCTGGATTGCGCACCGCAGCAGTGCGCCTATCTGTTTCCCGGCCGCCACGGTAAGCCGATGACGCGGCAGAATTTCTGGCAGCGCATCAAACATTATGCGACACAGGCGGGCATTCGTCCACTGCCCTCGCCGCACACCCTGCGCCACGCCTTCGCCACTCATCTGCTGCATCATGGCGCGGATCTGCGTGCGGTGCAGATGCTGCTCGGCCATAGTCATATCACCACGACAGAGATCTATACACATGTCACCCGTGCGCGTCTGCACGATCTGGTCAATCGCAACCATCCGCTGGGACAGCAGAGCTGACTGCGGCTGTCGAGGGTGGGGCAGCGGCGGCTTTTGGGCTATGCTGCCGCGCATGCATCTCGATCCTATGATGATCAATATTACGGTGGCACTCTGCGTGGTGCTGGTGCTGGCCTATGTGACTGTGCTGGCAGATCAACCGATTGTGGTGGCCTATATTATTTCCGGCGTGGTGCTGGGGCCTTCGGGGTTGGCGCTGTTTGATGATCAGACGATGGTTGCCCGTTTCGGTGAGATTGGCGTGGTGATGCTGCTCTTTTTTGTCGGCATGGAGGTGTCGATTCCGCGATTGATGGCGCGCTGGAAGATCGCCCTGCTGGGGACGGCGATTCAGATTGCGGTGAGTGTGGCGGCCTGTTCGGCGCTGACCTGGCTGTTTGACCTGCCGCTGGCGCTGGGGGTGCTGTTCGGCTTTGTCATCTCGCTCTCCAGCACTGCGGTGATCCTCAAGGCGCTGCAGGACTCCGGCGAGATGGACACCCCCTTCGGCCAGAACGCGGTCGGGGTATTGTTGGTGCAGGATATGGCGATTGTGCCGATGATGATTCTACTCAGCCTGCTCGGCGATCAGGGAGCGGAGGAGAGCCATCTGCTGCGCACACTGCTGGGCGGCTTGCTGGTGTTCGCGCTGGTCTTCTATCTGATGCGCAGCGAGCGGCTGCATATTCCGGCGATCTTCCTGCGCAGCCATGAGAAGCGGGTGCTCTTCGGGCTGCTGCTCTGCCTGGGTGCGGCAACGCTCACCTCGTGGCTCGGTTTGTCGCTCGGGCTTGGCGCATTTCTGGCGGGGATGGTGCTCGCCTCCAGTGATCAGTCGGAGTGGGTGCATGCGCATCTGGAGTCGCTCTATGTTGTCTTTGTGATGATCTTTTTTCTATCGGTCGGCATGATGGTCGATCTGCACTATCTGCAGAGCCACCTGCTGCTGGTGATCGGTGCGACGATGCTGGTATTCATCTTCAATGCCGGCGTCAATGTGCTGGTGATGCGCGCGCTCGGCGAATCGTGGGAGATGGCGCTGATCACCGGCGGCCTGCTGAGCCAGATCGGCGAGTTTTCGTTTCTGTTGGCGGAGGTCGGCGCGGTGGCCGGTATCCTGAGTGATCAGCTGCATGAGTTGACGGTGATTGTGATCGCCATGACGCTGCTGTTCAGTCCGCTCTGGGTGACGATGTGCCGTCGGCTGGCGCGCCGCGAGGGGCTTTTTCCGCTGCTCTGAAGCGATGAATGTTGCGGTGGTTGTCGGCGGCTGTTTTTAGCGCTTGATTATTTCGGGTGCTGCCGCTAGAAATCGCGCCCCCTCGACGGGCGTGCCTCGGCAGCCTGTCTATCTGTATCGGAATCGTTGGCGTTTTTTGCTGTAGCCGGTAGGGAAGTGGTAGAGAAGAATCTACGGAGAGATGACATTGAAAGCTGACATTCATCCAGAATACCTCGCATCCAAGGTAACTTGTTCATGCGGCAACACATTTGAGACACGCTCGACCAAGGGCGATATCCATGTCGAGATCTGCTCGGCCTGCCATCCGTTCTATACCGGCAAGCAGAAGATTGTCGATACTGAGGGTCGCGTGGAGCGTTTCTACAAGAAATACGGCAAGCCTGCGAAAGCTGCGTAAGGCTCGGAGTTTATTATGTATGCAGTCATTAAAACCGGTGGCAAACAGTATCGCGTGGAAGAGGGTCAGACCCTGCGCGTTGAGAAACTGGATGCCGAGACCGGCAGCGAAATCACATTTGATGATGTGTTGATGGTGGGCGAAGGCGCATCGATCAAGGCGGGCAGCGATGCAGCCAGTGCATCGGTCACCGCAGTGGTCACCGAGAACGGCCGCGGCCAGAAGATCGTTGTCTTCAAGAAGCGTCGCCGTAAGAACTACCGGTTGACCAAGGGTCACCGCCAGAGCTTTACCGCAGTACGCATCAAGAGCATCAAGGAGTAAACCATGGCACATAAGAAAGCAGGTGGTTCCAGTCGTAACGGACGCGATTCCAACTCCAAGCGACTGGGCGTGAAAAAATATGGTGGTGAGAGTGTCATCGCAGGCAACATCCTCGTGCGCCAGCGCGGTACCAAAATCCGCCCGGGCGACAATGTCGGCTGTGGTCGTGACTACACCCTCTTTGCCCTGACTGACGGCAAAGTCGAGTACTACAAGAGCGCCGGTCGTACAACCGTCCGCATCGCCGCCGAAGCTTAATCCCAGAAGAACCATTTCCAGAGGGTGCGCATGTCGCACCCTCTTTTTGTTTTTATCTTTCTTCTATTCTCTTAGTGTCCGTCCTGTTGGCTGATTTGAGGGGTGTTGCTTTGCCTCTATTTCAAGGAGTTTGTGATGCAAATTGTCGGGATTAACGGTCATAGCGCGCATTCTAATCGCCGCGGATCACATGATTCAGGGGCTTGCGTTGTTCGTGATGGTCGCGTCATTGCTGCGGTCAACGAAGAACGTTTTACTCGCGTCAAACAAGATACTGCGTTTCCAATTCAGTCCTTGGAGTATATTCATTCAGTTGTTGAAGGTGAGAAGATAGATCAGGTCGCTCTCTGTTGGTTGTCAACTTGGCAGCAATTAGAGATGTTGAATCGATTGTTTCGCCATTTATTCAAAATTTCAAAAGGCCATGTTGCTCTTCGACGCTTTTATTGGAAGCAGCAACATGGGCGCTGGGCGCGCTTGTTTGTGCCGCGAAAGAGAACGCTGCCCGCCCCTTTATCTGCGTTGCCGAAGGAAATCCATGAACATCACTATTGCCATGCGGCAAGCGCCTATTATTGCTCACCTTGGGGCAACAAACGGGTGCTGACGTTGACACTAGACGGACAGGGTGATTTTGCATCAGCTTCTGCATGGATTGGCGAAGAA
>JALUXN010000225.1 GCA_027018975.1 Mariprofundaceae bacterium
CATCCAACTGCGCAGCTGCTGTTGCAGCTCCTCGCCGATCACCTCGGCCTTGCCGAGCGGCCCCATGTAGCGCGTCATCCACTGCGTGATCAGCGGGCGCGCCAACATCCAGATATTGACCTGATCGGCCAGTTCGCGCGCCACGCCCTCGATCACCACCATCGTCTTCTGCAGCAGCAGCAGCTCCGGCCGTGTCTCCATCTGGAAACGCTCGGTTACCGAGAACATCACCAGCAGCAGCTCGGCGATGGAGATGTCGGCCAGCGGGCGGTTGAAGATCGGCACCGCCACTTCGCGCATCGCATCTTCAAAGGCCGACACATTGGTATCCGCCGGCACATAGCCCGCCTCAACATGCACTTCGGCCGCGCGCCGATAATCCTCTTTCAGAAAAGCGAGCAACATATCGGCGATATAGCGCCGGCTCTTCATATCAAGCCGCCCGACAATGCCGAAATCGACAAAGACAATCTCGCCATCGGCATCGACAAAGATATTGCCCGGATGCATATCGGCGTGGAAATAGCCATCGACAAAGACCATGTGGAAGAAGATCTCCGCCGC
Source organism: Mariprofundaceae bacterium (assembly GCA_027018975.1). Taxonomy (GTDB): domain Bacteria; phylum Pseudomonadota; class Zetaproteobacteria; order Mariprofundales; family Mariprofundaceae; genus Mariprofundus. The sequence goes on from JALUXN010000225.1 coordinate 565, forward strand.
CTTCTCGCACAGCTTCAGACAGTCGTGACCGGCCGCTTCCAGCGCTGCCTTATCGTCGATCTTGATGCCGATGATCCGCTCGCTGGTGAGCACGGAGCTGTGCGTGTAGTCCCACAACACCTCCGGCACGCGCACGCCGTCGATCTCGGCGAAATTCTGGGCGAAGCGGGTGCAGTGCGCCGCCTCGGCACGCAGATTCAGCTCGCCGCGGATGGTGGTGGCGAACTCCTCGATCACCTGCGGCGCCTTCAGGCGGCGGTATTCGGGGAAATAGCGGTCAAAGAGCGATGCCAACAGCGCCAGAATGGCCAGATCCGACTCGATTGTCTTGCCGATATGGTCGCGCCGCACCTTCACCGCCACCTGCCGGCCATCCTGCAGCTCGGCGAAATGCACCTGCGCAATCGATGCCGCCGCCACCGGCTGTTCATCGAAATGGGCGAAGATGCCATTCTCGCCAAGCAGCGGACGCTTGAAACTCTCCTCCAGCACCACCCGCACTGACTCAAACGGCTCCGGCGGCACGTTGTCCTGCAGCTTTTTCAGCTCCAGTGCCACATCCATCGGCAGCAGATCGACACGGGTGGAGAGCATCTGTCCGAATTTGATAAAGGTCGGCCCCAGTTTTTCCAGTACCAGCCGGATCTGCGCGCCGAGATCCTTGGGCAGTTCATCGCCCCGGAAGAGCTGGACGAGCCAGACATAGGGGTAGAAGAGGCGCATGCGCACCGCCAGCGCCGCCATGCCGTGCGTGGCCAGGATATGGCCGATGCGCATCAAGCGGAGGTTGCGGCGGAAGGTGGCGGGCAGCCGCATCAGCGGTGGCTCACGTGTTGGCTGCTCGCTGCGCTTCGAGCTTGTGCTCCAAACGCGTCACCCGCCCTTTGGTTTTGGAGATCTGATGCGCCAGCTGTTCGACACCGGCCTGCCACTGCTGCAGCCGCTCGCCATCGGGTAGCTCCATATCGCGCAACCGTTCCGCGACCAGCTGTTTGGAGGCATCGGCGGCACGCTGTTCAGCGGCGACCAGCGCATGCGCCGCTTTGGCGACACGGATGCCGAAGAAATCGCCGAAGGCCGCGCGCAGTTCACGCTCCCAATCGAGATCGGCGGCGGCGAAGAGCTTTTTGAAGCGCAGCATCGCTTCCGAGTCGCCGGAGAGCTTGAGCACCTGCTGAAATACAAGGTCGTCGGGGTCTTCATGCGCAAAACACATGCGCGCAAAGCCGGCGGTAGTGGCGGAGAGGCGCACATCGACCTGCCCATTGTGGCTGGAGTGCACCCACGCCTTGCCGCGCGCAAAGCCCAGAAACATGATCGCATCGGTGTCGTGCACATGGATGCGGAAGACGCGCCCCTCCAGCTCCTTGAGCAGTGGCTTGAGTGATGCGTCGCGCGAAAAGACCAGCGACAGCACGGTGGTCAGCACCACGCACTGCACCGGCACAGGAATCAGCCGCAACGGCAGAAACATGACGCTCATGCTTGTCGCTCCGGTCTAGCAGATGGGGTGATGAGGGATGGTAGGGCAATCGCATCAAAAAATCGGTCATTCCCGAGGATTGTATCGGGAATCCACGCAGCAATGGATCCCCGATAGAGGCACTCGGGGATGACGTCATCGTTTTTTCTAAAGGAATGCGAACAATTTTTATGCGATTGCCCTGCGGGGGATAGGGTTGCGGGTTGCCGTGTCATCAGATCTTATACCCCCGATGCAACGCCACGACGCCGCCGGTCATGTTGTCATATTTCACCAGCTCGAAGTTGGCGGCGCGGATCAGTTTGGCGAAGCGCTCCTGATCGGGAAAGCGGCGGATCGATTCGACCAGATATTGGTAGGAGTCGCGATCGCCGGTCACCTTCTCACCGATCAGCGGAATCAGATTGAAGGAGTAGGCATCGTAGATCACATCCAGCCCCGGCAGCACCGGTCGCGAAAACTCCAAGCAGAGGAACTGGCCGCCCGGCTTGAGTACCCGGTAAAACTCCGCCAGCCCCGCCTCAATATCGAGGAAGTTGCGGATGCCGAAGGCGATGGTGACGCAATCAAAGCTGTTGTCGGCAAAGGCGAGGCGCGTGCCGTCGGACTGAATGCAGTCGGCACGACCGGGCAACAGCCCCGCATCGATCACCCGCCGCGCCCCCTCAGCCAGCATCGGGCCATTGAGATCGGTAAGGACAACGCGGCCGCTGCCGCCCATCTTGCGCGCCAGACCGATCGAAATATCACCGGAGCCGGCCGCTACATCGAGTACCGTGGAGCCTGCGCCGACCTGCGCGGTGGCGATCATGCGCCGCTTCCAGAGGCGATGCATGCCGCCGCTCATCAGATCGTTCATCACATCATACTGACTGGCCACCGAGGAGAAGACCCCCATCACCCGCTGCACCTTCTCACGGCCGCTCACCGTCTGGTAACCGAAATGGGTGGTCGTATCGTCGGGTGTGCCCGAATGATGATCCGCTGCTTGCATAAGTGGCATGACTCCTTGATCAAGAGGGCGCATCGTATCAGCAGCGGCGGGGCATTCCAATCGCGCGTGGTTGCGTGTATTGGGCGATTTTGTGCGTTATCTCACATTCAGACGCCTCGCGTTGCGCTTGTCTTGCGCACCGATAGAGAGCAGGAGGCGCATATGGCGAATTTTCAGACACATGTCACGGTGGCCGCAGCCGCATCGATTGCGGTGACGGCTGGTTTGGTGCAGGAGGGTAGTGTCACGATGGCAGAGGCGCCGTTGTTGATACTGCTCGGTAGTTTTGCCGGTATTCTGCCGGATATCGATTCCGATCACTCCGTGCCGGTGCGGATGCTCTTTCATATGCTCGGTATGGTGGCGGCGGTGATGGTGCTCTACCTCTTTTATGATCGCATGCAGCTCTCGGCACTGCTGGGTTTGATGTTCGCCGCCACACTGGTCTCGCGTTTTCTGCTCTATCCAATGTTTGCCGCGCTGACTGAACATCGTGGTCTGTTCCATTCGCTGCCGGCGGCGGTGCTCTTCGGGCTGGTGACCTTTTCAGTGGGTTATCATCTGCTTGGCTGGTCATTGAACTTCGGCTGGCTGGCAGCTGCATTTGTCAGCGGGGGCTATGCACTGCATCTGCTACTTGATGAGCTATACAGTGTGAATGTGGTTGGCTCGTCATTGAAACGCTCCTTTGGCAGTGCGCTCACCCTCTTCTCCCCATCTGCATGGCCGGGCTACCTGCTGCTTTATGCGGTGATTGCGCTATCGCTCTACCAGCTGCCGCTGCCTGAGTCGCTGCACGGCGTCGGGCAGATTGTGTTAGCCAAAGCTATCGGTATAGATTAGTGAATCCGCGATGCCGGCAGCCAGCGCTGTTTCACGCATGGCGGCGACAGTTGCGGTATCGCCGCAGAGGAAGATGAGCGGTTGCCGCTCTGCGTCGCAGTCCGTGCTGGGGAGTGTTTCGAGCTGGTGCGCAAATTGATCTTGGATCGAGCCCTGTGCGCCGTTTGCCGGCGCTCCATCGTGCAGCACCACGGGCAGATAGTGGAGATTGCTGTGTGCGTCGGCCAGCGTCTGTAGTGCGTCATGGTGGTAGAGCCCCTGCTGATCCAAGGCGCCGTGGAGCAGGGTGATGGCGTGGGGGTGCTGCTGGCCGAGTGCATCGCGCGTAATACCGTAGAGCGGCGCTAAGCCGGTGCCGGTGCCGGCGAGCAGCAGCGGGCGCGGTTGGTTGCGATAATAGCAGTGACCGAGCGGATCGGAGAGAAAGATAAAATCGCCATTGTTGACCGACTCCGCCAGCCAGCGGCTCATGCGGCCATCGGGCAGCAGGCGGATATGAAACTCCACAAACGGCTCCTCCGGAAGACTGGCCAGTGAGTAGCTGCGGGTGATACTGAGATCGGGCGGCGTGAGGTTGACGAACTGCCCCGGCCGGTAGCTAAACTCCTCCGGCAGACTGCAGCGGAGGCGGATGATTTGCGCATTCAGCGCGACCTTCTCGAACACAATGGCGGAGTGATAGCGATCTGCCGGATCGGGCAGGGCGATGGTCATGTCGCTCTCCGGCCGGCAGAGGCAGGCGAGGAAGTAGTGCTTGCGGCGCAGTTTCTCCTCGATGTTGGTCTGTGCCAGCGCAGGCACATCGCCGTCGGTGGCTTTGAGCATGCATGCCTGGCAACCACCGGCACGGCAGCCGAAGGGGAGATTGACCCCTTGGCGTGTCAGCGCATCAAGCAGCAGTTCGCCGGCTTCACACGGGTAGGATTGGTTCTCAAAGGTGATGGTGGGCATTGCGGCTCCTTGGCTTGCACGCACTGATCGCGCAGGTTTCGAGCGGTGAAACGTAACAAGAACACTGCGCAAAAACACCCATCTGCTCTGCCGACTGCAGCGCTGCGTGTATTGATGATCGGCACGCGCTGGCCGGAGCCGGCCTCATCGGGGGCGGGATTGCGGATGATGGAGCTGATGCGGCTGTTTCGTCGGCAGGGTTGGCCGGTCACCTTCGCCAGCGCGGCTGCCCCCACGGTACACGCCGCCGATCTGCGCGCTGAAGGGGTGGATAGCGCGGCCATTCAGGTCAATGACAGCAGTTTCGATCATTGGTTGGCGCAGCTGCAGCCCGATCTGGTGCTCTTTGATCGCTTTATCAGCGAGGAGCAGTTTGGTTGGCGGGTGGCGCGCAGCGTGCCGCATGCGCTGCGGGTGATTGAGACGATCGATCTGCACACCTTGCGTGACGCGCGTCATCAGTGTTGCAAACGGGAGCAGCGGGTGATCTGCGATGTGGATGACGATGCGCTGTTCAGTGAGCTGGCGCTGCGCGAGATTGCCGCGCTGTTTCGCGCGGATCTGTCGATTCTGGTCTCCGATGCGGAGCTGGCGCTGTTGACGCGCCGCTTCCAACTGCCGTCGGCGCTGTTGCACTGCTGTCCGTTTATGTTTGATCACGCGCGGCTGCATCGCGACAGGCCGGGATTCGATGCACGGCGCGATTTTGTCACCATCGGCAATTTTCTGCATGCGCCGAACTGGGATGCGGTGCTGTGGCTGAAACAGACGATCTGGCCGCAGATTCGCGCCCAACTGCCGCATGCGCAGCTGCATATTTACGGCGCCTACGTGCCAGCCAAGGCGATGCAGTTGCACGATCCGGCGCGTGGTTTTTGCATCGAGGGGCGGGCGGAGTCGTTGTCGGCGGTGATGGAGTGCGCGCGGGTGGTGTTGGCGCCGCTGCGTTTTGGCGCCGGGATCAAGACAAAGTTGGCCGATGCCATGTGTTACGGGACACCGAGCGTGACCACGTCGGTAGGCGCAGAGGGAATGTGTGGCGGGCTGCCGTGGGGTGGGGCGGTGGATGATTCGGTTGATGGTATGGTGGCTGCAGCGGTGCGGCTGCACGAGATGCGGGATGTTTGGCAACAGGCGCAGCAGCGTGGCTTTGCTATCGCCCGCCAGCAGTTTGATCGCCATGCCAATGGGCGGGCGTTGATTGGGCGCATTTTGAAGATTCGCAGTCAGTTGACGGCGCATCGGCGGCGCCACTTTGTCGGTATGATGTTGCGCCATCACCATCATCGCAGCACGGAGTTTATGTCCCGCTGGATTGAGGCGAAGCATGCAAACGATGGTTTGGGCGATGCATTGGATTGAAGGGGCGCGGGAAGCTGTTAGCGTCGCCTGCCACCCAGGCACCTGCCTAGACGGGTGCGCGGTGTATCGATTGAAGAAAACGGCTTGGCCGATGTGTGATTGAGGTGATTGATGAGTGTAGCAACAGCACGCCACTTGTTGGTGGATAGTGAAGAGCAGTGTCTGGCGTTGAAGGCGGAGATTGAGGCGGGGGCGGACTTTGCGGCGCTTGCCCGTGAACACTCCAGCTGCCCGTCAGGGCGCAATGGCGGCGATTTGGGTGAATTTGGCCCGGGCATGATGGTGCCGGAGTTTGATGAGGTGGTCTTTTCTGCCGAGATCGGCCAAGTACAGGGACCGGTGAAGACGCAGTTTGGCTACCATCTGCTGGAAGTAACCAGTCGCAGCTGACAATGTGTCGTTGATGCTCTGGTCGGCCGACTGGAGCCGGTGTGGATGAAGGAGGAGAGATGGCTGAGGGTACGCTGCAGCGATTAGAGAATGGCGCGCTGGATGCGGAGGGAGTGATTCCGCTCTATCTGTCGGACGATCACAGCCTCTACTGGGTGGGCAGTTTCGGTGAGGATGAGGAGATTCGCTGTAACAGCTACCTGATGATTGATGGTGGCCAGGCGTGGGTGTTTGAGCCGGGTGGTCTGGCCCATTTTCAGCCGACCTTTGATAAGGTGAGTGAGCTGATTTCACCCTTTGAGATTACCCATATGGTGGTCAGCCATCAGGATCCGGATGTGTGTGCGTCGCTAGCGTCGTGGCTGCAGTTTAATCCGGATATTCAGATTGTCTGCCCGGATCTCTGGCATCGTTTCATGCCGCATTTCATGGTTTATCATGCCCAATATCAGCTGGTGCCCGATACTGGCCTGCAGCTGCCGTTGGCCAGCGGTGGGCAGCTTGATTGCATCTCTGCTCCCTATCTCCATTCGCCGGGTAACATTGTGGTGTTCGATCGGGTGAGTGGATTTCTGCTCTCCGGGGATATCGGCGCCGCTGCAGTGCGCAGTGATCGATTGGAACTGGTGATTGATGACTGGGCGGATCAATTGGCGCGGATGACCGGATTTCACCAGCGCTATATGGGCAGTACGCGCGCCGCTGCCGCATTTGTTGCGCGCATGCGCGGACTACCGATTACAGCGATGCTGCCGCAACATGGACAGATCTTCCGCGGTGAAGAGGTACAGCGCTTCATGGCGTGGTTTGCCACACTGCCCTGCGGCGTGGATTTCCTCGATCTGGACACGCAGTAACGCCGCTGTTTTATGCGCAGGCTGTCGTTTTGTTGAGAGCGGCTGAAGAGCGACTCAGATCGTGTTGCAATATGGGTTCTCATTCTGGGTGTTATTAAAGCTGCCCACCCACGCCTTTAAATTTCTCAACGAAAGCGACCATCTTTGCGAAAACACTCCGTTTCTTGGTTAAATATTGAGGATTCAGCGGGCTCATTTTCGGTAGAATAGCATTGAGTTCTGTGCCATTTTCACTGGCATATTCCCGTCGCAGGGATGAGGCAAGATAACGCCTGGCTGCTTCTTCATTGAGGGATTCACCACGAATCAACGCTTCGGCCTCGCGCTGCTGCTCCGCTTGGGCAAAGGTGAAAAATGCATCAATCACACTGGCCTTATCATCAAGCTGATCGAGCTCGGTCTGGTGAATAAAATCGACAAGCAGGCTCTCCTTAGCACGATTGCCAAGGCTGGCACGAATCAGCCGGCGCACATCTTCAATCAATGTCGCTTTATCCTTATCTTTTTTGTTGTGCTCAAAAATCAATGCCAGAATGTAGTCGAGGTTAATCTCCTGCGACTTCAGCAGGTCCACCTCAAAGACGACATCATCCCAATCGATGCCGGATTCCTCTTGTTCGGCAGCCGATCTTTCACGGCGCAGCCAATCACGAATATCGTTGTAAGTGGATCGGTAATCCTGAATTTTGCGTTCGGCCGGCATCTTGATCGCCTGTAGCGCCGCAAGGTCTTCGTCGCTGAGATAATGCAGAGCTTTGAATGCCGCAACCTCCTCGGCATTGCTCATGTCCACGCTCTGCAGGGCTTTCAGGCTGGCAAATTCATCATAGTTTTGCAGGATATTTTCAACGCGCAGATATTCGCCAAACAGTTTCGCAAAGGCCTTTTTGTCGGATTCTTTTTCAATTTCCTCGGGGTTGGGGAATCGCTGCTCTAATTCCGCCACCACCGCCACAAACCCACGCCTGGCTTCGCCGGTGAGCACATCGGTAAAGCCTTCCATGTACTCCTTGTAGCTCTTTTCCAGAATCACGTTTTTGGTGTTCTTATCGCCAAACAGGGTAATGGCATCGACGGTGGCCTGCTCCAGATTCCGGAAGGTCACAATATTGCCAAAGGTCTTGGTAGCATCATAAATGCGATTGGTGCGCGAATAGGCCTGTATCAGGCCGTGATAACGCAGATTTTTATCAACAAACAGGGTGTTCAGCGCCGGGGCATCAAAGCCTGTGAGAAACATCCCCACCACAATCAGCAGGTCGATCTCCTCTCTCTTCACGCGCAACGCAAGATCCCGGTAATAGTTTTGGAAGCCTTTGCTGTCCACACTGAAATTCGTCTTAAACAGCGCGTTATAGTCCGCAATCGCCACCGTTAAGAACTCCTTGGCACTGCTGTTCATGGCGGAGACTTCAAAGCTTTCATCCGGAATGGCGCCCATGGCATCCTGCTCTTCGTTGGCGGCAAAAGAGAAGATGGTGGCCACTGTCAGCGGCTTGTCGCAGCCGGCTTGCAAATGTTTGAACGACTCGTAATAACACTTCGCCGCATCCACGCTGCTCACCGCGAACATGGCGTTAAAGCCTTTGACTCCAGCTTGTAGGCGATGCGTCTTCTGCCGGAAGTTATTCAGGATATAGCGGGTAATTTCCTCAATACGGTCGGGGTGCAACAGAGCCTGTTTGTTTTCGGCGGCCGTAAGTTTTTTCTCATCCTGTTCATTTTCAATCGCCTTGAAGCGCGGACGCACATCGTTGTAATCCACCTTGAACTTGAGCACCTTTTCATCGCGAATCGCGTCGGTAATAACATAGGCATGCAACTCACGCCCAAACACACTGGCAGTGGTTTCCGAGCCGAGCGCGTTTTGCGGAAAGATCGGCGTGCCGGTAAAGCCGAACTGGCAGAACCGCTTGAACTTCTTCTTCAGATTCTTCTGCGCCTCGCCGAACTGACTGCGGTGGCACTCATCGAAGATAAACACCACCTGGCTTTGGTAGATGGGCAAGCCGGATTCGCTTTTCATCAGGTTATTCAGCTTCTGGATGGTGGTGACGATGATTTTATTGTCGTCTTTATCCAGATTGCGCTTTAAGCCCGCCGTGCTGTCCGAACCATTGACGCTATCGGGTGAAAAGCGCTGGTACTCCTTCATGGTCTGATAATCGAGATCCTTGCGATCCACGACAAAGAACACCTTGTCGATAAAATCCAATTCCGTGGCCAGCCGCGCCGCCTTGAAGCTGGTCAGGGTCTTGCCGGAACCGGTGGTATGCCAGATATAACCGCCGCTTTCCGGCTTGCTCCAGTTTTTGGCTTGGTAGCTGCTGTTGATTTTCCAGAGAATGCGCTCCGTTGCCGCAATCTGGTACGGGCGCATCACTAGCAAGGTATCGCTCACATCGAAGACCGAGTAATGCAGCAGCACATTGAGCAGCGTGTTTTTCTGGAAAAAAGTCGCGGTGAAATCTTTCAGGTCTTTAATCAGGCTGTTATCGGCCTTCGCCCAGTTCATGGTGAAATCAA
>JALUXN010000226.1 GCA_027018975.1 Mariprofundaceae bacterium
GCCGATATTCGCCTGCGTATGCAGCGGATTATGCAGGAGCATTTCAGCGTCTATCGCACCGATGCGGTGATGCGCGAAGGGGTGGAGAAGCTGGAGGCGTTGGCATCTGAGCTGCCGACGGCGTCGATCAGCGATGGTCATCGTCTTTTCAATACGGAGCTGGTCGAGGCATTGGAGCTGGAAAATTTGATGAGTTTGGCGCGTACCGCAGCAGCTGGCGCCTTGGCGCGCACCGAGTCGCGCGGCGCACATGCGCGTGACGATTTCCCCGAACGCGATGATCAGGCGTGGCTGAAACATACGCTGGCGAGCATCAAGGATGGCAAGGTGGTGCTCGATTATAAGCCGGTGCGGATGAAGCCGATGACGGTGGAATCCTTCCCGCCGAAGAAGCGGGTCTACTGATGGCTGAGACGATTCAACTTTCCATCTTCCGCTACGATCCTGAAGCCGGCGGCGAACCGACCATGCAGTCCTACAGCGTGCCGATCAGTGGCGCGGGGATGAAGCTGCTCGATGCACTGAACTATATTAAATGGCATCTCGACGGCACGCTCACCTATCGCCGCTCCTGTGGCGAAGGGGTGTGCGGCTCCGACGGCATGAATATCAACGGCGTGAACGGCCTGGCCTGCATCACGCCGATTGCCGGCCTGAAGCAGCCGATTCAGCTGCGGCCGCTGCCGTCGATGCGGGTGATTCGTGATCTGGTGGTCGATATGGATCACTTCTTCGACCAATACCGTCAGATTCAGCCGTGGCTGAAAACAACTACGCCGACACCGGAGCATGAACGGCTGCAGTCGCCGGAGGAGCGCGCCGAGCTGGATGGCTCTTACGAGTGCATTCTTTGCGGCTGCTGCACCACCTCCTGCCCGTCATGGTGGTGGAATGGCGACCGTTTCTTGGGCCCCGCTGCGCTGCTGCAGGCCAATCGCTGGATTGTCGATTCGCGCGATGAGGCGACTGGCGAGCGGCTCGATCAGCTGGAGGATGCCTTCCGTCTCTACCGCTGCCATCAGATCATGAACTGCATGGAGGCCTGCCCCAAAGAGCTGAACCCGACCGCCGCGATCAATAACATCAAACGCAAGCTGATAGTGCGCAAGTCGTAGGCGGTTTGCTGGTAGGACAATCGCATTAAAAAATGGGTAACTGTTCAGCTTATCCCACGGTTTGCCCGCTAGCGGTGTTGAACATGCTCATGTGCCATAGCACACTGCGCCTTTTCGCCTTGCTATCGCACAAACCATGGGCGATCTGAACAATGCGGCTGAATAGCGACTCAGGTCGCGTTGCGAACACCCAACGATTGAGTAACAAAATGGTCGTTCCCGAGGGTTGAATCGGGAATCCACGCGGTAATGGATCCCCGATAAAGGCACTCGGGGATGACGTCATCGTTGTTATTTAAAGGAATGCGAACAGTTTTTATGCGATTGTTTTGGGCTTCTAGTCACAGCTTGTTGCCATATCATGCCGAGAGGGGTCTGAGAAATAGTTATGCATCGCGTTAAAAACGGTTTCACAAAATACTCCTGCGATCCATCTGTTGCTGCACTACAGCACTATTTTCGGCAACAACCTGCAATCAAACTGGTGATCTTGTTCGGTTCTGTTGCACGTGGTCAGGCGCGTTATGAGAGTGATATCGATCTGGCTGTGGCCTCAGATCACGCGCTGGATGCTGTTGAAAGAGTGCGGTTGATTGAAGATATTGCAGCCATGACCGGGCGCGCGGTCGATTTGATCGATCTAAAAACAGTTGGTCAACCACTGCTCGGACAGATTATTCAACATGGTCAACGACTTGTCGGAGATGACGCGGCTTATGGTATGCTGCTAGCGAAAAACGCATTGGATCAGGCGGATTTTTTACCTTATCGCCAACGAATCCTTGAAACACGGAGAAAAGCATGGATCGATTGTTGATCGAAGAGAAGCTTGAGTCATTGCGTCGTTGCTTGTCGCGCATTGAAGAGAAGTGTCCATCATCCGTTGATGAGCTCGAAAGTGATGTGGATCTGCAGGATATTATTACGCTGAATCTTACACGGGCTGTGCAATTGAGTGTGGATATTGCCGCTCATTGGGTCGCATCCTGTGATGATCTGCCTGCCCCGGGAACCATGGGGGGAATGTTTGATGCGCTTGTTCAGAAAGGGTTTATAGACAAGGAGACGGGTGCGCGAATGCGGGCGTCGGTAGGGTTTCGTAATGTGGCTGTGCACAATTATGAGTCCATTGATTGGCGGATTGTATTTGCTATATGCACCACGCATACAAGGGATCTTGCTGATTTCGCAAAGGCAGTTGATCGCGCATTGACAGAGAGCGAAAAACGAACGCAATGATTTTTCGCTGCATGCACTGTTTTTTACGAGACTGCTTTAGCGCAGGCTTGTGCTGACGAACATTGCGTCGCCGTAGGAGTAGAAGCGGTAGCCGGCGGCTTTGGCGTGTTCGTAGGCGTTGAGCACATGCTCGCGACCGGCGAGTGCGGATACCAGCATGATCAGGGTGGATTTCGGTAGATGAAAATTGGTCAGTAGCGCATCGACCATGCGGAACTGGTAGCCCGGCTTAATAAATATATCGGTGCGACCGGGGCCGGCGGTGAGCTCGCCGTTCACAGTGGCCGCCTCCAGTGTGCGCAGCGATGTCGTGCCGATGGCGACAATGCGCCGGCCTTCGCGCTTCGCCTGATTGACCAGATCGGCCGTCTCCGGAGGTACGATATAGGCCTCTTCATGCATTACATGCTCATCCAGCTGCTCGACCTGCACCGGCTGAAAGGTACCGGGACCGACATGCAGCGTGACATGGGCAAAGGTGGCGCCGGCGTTTTGCATCTGTTGCATCAATGGCTTGGTCAGGTGCAGGCCGGCCGTTGGTGCGGCGACTGCACCGCTGTGGCGGGCATAGACGGTTTGATAGCGCGCTTTGTCCTCATCGCTGTCGGGGCGGTTGATGTAGGGCGGCAGCGGCATGTGACCATGCTGTTCGATAGCGGCGGCGACATCATCGGCGTTCAGTTCTATTTCGATCTGTTTGCCGTTGCGGCTGATAATATTGGCGCTGAAGTGCTCGGCGAAGGTGATCGTCGTGCCGGGCTTCAAGGGTTTGTTGGCGCGCCCCCATGCCAGCCATGTCTGTGATCGATGCTCTGTGCGTGCCAGCGGTTCGAGTAGCAGAATCTCCACCTTGCCGCCATGCGGTTTGCTGCCGATCAGGCGTGCCGGAATCACTTTGGTATCATTGAGTATCCACAGATCACCCGGCTGCACCAGCTGGGTCAAATCGCTGATTTGACGATCATGGCAATTGCCATTTGGGGTAAGCTCCAGCAGGCGCGATGCGTCGCGTGCCGGCAGTGGTCGATCGGCAATGGCCGATTCCGGCAGATGAAAATCAAAATCGCTGACACGCATCAAAGCAACCATCCGTTTTTGCATGTTTGTGCGCTTGAAGTGGTGCGAGAGGGGGGAGTCGAACCCCCACACCGTAGGTACTGGAACCTAAATCCAGCGCGTCTACCAATTCCGCCACCCTCGCAGTTGGAGCTGTTAGAACAGTCGCGGCGAATCATGGCAGCGGCGGTGTTGAAATCAAGCGCGGTAGCGGCTGCGCAATCCTTTATCAGTAACGACGGTTGCGGCGGATGGTGTCCCAGGCGAGGTAGCCGAGCACGCCTGCGCTGAGAAGAACCACGGCGATAATGGCGATGAGTTCGGTCTGCGCGCTGACCATGCCGCCGATGAAGATATGGACGCAGTAGCCGAAGATGAAGATGGCGGCGATGCCGCTGATGCCGTACACAAGGAGTTCTCGCATGGGCGTATGATGTGGAAGGGTGATTCTGCTGGCAAGCAGCAGGTGCTCGGTCTGTTTTATAATATATTTTCTTTACATCTTATTAGGAGGGTGTTTATAGTTGCATCCCAGATGAAGGTTTCTTCATGTAATATTTATGATAGGAGGGCGTGGAAGATGTCGAAATTGTTTAAGATTATGAGTGCGATGGTGCTGGGGTTGGTGAGTATGGCCGTGGCGATGCCGGCGCAAGCGGCCAAACGCGAGTTTAACATGACCATTGAGGAGGTGGAGATCCAGGTGGCTCCGGATCTGAAGTATAAGGTGTTCGGCTTTGATGGGCAGGTGCCGGGGCCGTTGATTCATGTGCATCAGGGTGATGAGGTGACGGTGCATGTTACCAACAACACATCGTTGGCACACACCATTCACTGGCACGGTTTTTATCAGCATAACAATTGGCAGAACGACGGTGTGCCGGGCATTACACAGGCGAAGGGCATTCAGCCGGGTACCACCTATACCTATCACTGGGTGGCGGAGAAGCCGGGGACGATGTGGTACCACTGCCATGTAAATGCCAATGAGCATACCGGCATTCGCGGTATGTGGGGGCCGATTATTGTTGATCCGAATAAACCGACTGCGCTGGAAAAGAAGGTAACCAAAGATGTCATCATGATGCTGAGCAGCTGGGAGTCTGAGGCAGCCAACAAGTATGGCACCGGCGGCGGTCCGACGGATCAGCGTAACTACTTCTCAATCAATGGCCGCTCATTCCCGCTGGATATGCCGCTGCGGGTGAAACATGGCGATTTCGTGCGCGTTCGCTTTATCGGTGCCGGCAATACCATGCATGCAATGCACTCACACGGTCACGATATGTTGGTGGCGTTCAAGGACGGCTTGCCGATCAAGAATCCGTACTATGTCGATACGCAGCTGATTATTCCGGGGTCGCACAATGATGTATTCATTAACATGGATAACTCCGGTCGTTTTATCTTCCACGATCATATCGACTATCAGTCCACCAACAACGGCAAGTTCCCGGGCGGTGCTGTCACTGTGATCGAGTATGACGGCGCACCGAAAGACAAATGGTATCCATGGACAGGTGTGAAGTATGAGCCGGACTACTACTATGAGCAGTCAATCAAAAAGGGCTATGGCATTTTCGATCAGCCGTTTTTCCGCGGTAAGAAGATGACGCAACGCCGTGGCCACCGCCACAATTGATGCGGCAGGCATAAGGAGGTATAAGGTATGACGATGATTCGGAGATGCGTGTTTGCATCGATGGCTGCACTGATGCTGCCGATGGTGGCGACGGCTGCAGTTGATGGTGAAAAGATTATCCAGCAGCGGTGTGCCTACTGTCACGACATGAAGGGGCCGGCGCCGCAGACAATCCGTCAGCTCTGGAAGCGTGACGCGCCCGATCTCTTCTATGCGGGCAACAAATACCGCCGCGAGTGGCTGGTTGAGTGGATGCAGAAGCCGGTGCGTGTGCGGCCGGCAGGGGTGAACTATCTGCGTGCGATCAACTCCACACCGGTCACCCTGAAGAAAACCAAGAAGGGTCGAAAGTACGACATTTTGTGGGGTAAATATCTCAAGCCGCTGCAGCATGAGATTTTGACCAAGGCGGAGGCGGAAGCGGTGGCAGATGTGCTGATGAGCTTGAAGCCGCACTATGATCTGATCGCCAGCGAGCATTTTGATCCGAGCAAGAAAGTCACGCTCGATCAGGGCGAGATCTATATCGATAAGGTCTATGGTTGCGAGTCCTGCCATCAGATTGAGCCGGGTTATGGTGGTTACACTGGTTCCGAGCTCTATACAGCCGGCAAGCGTCTGCAGCCGGAGTTTATGCTCAGCTATATTCGTCGGCCGAAGAATTGGGATCCGAAAATCTGGATGCCCAACATGCACGTCAAAGAGGAGGATCTGCAGAAGATCGTCAACTATTTGATCTTGCTATCCAAGGAGGATTTCCATGCGAATTAAAATGATGATCATTGCAGCTGCTACGATGTTCATGGCTGCGCCTCTGCTGCATGCGGAGGAGGCTTATCTTAATTACAAGACTTACTGCATGCAGTGTCATGGTATGCATGGTAAGGGTAATGGTGTGAATGTTCCGGCGATGAATATCCTGCCGCGTGATCATAGTGATAATGCATATATGATGAAGCGCACGAACACTGAGATTTTCAAGGTGATTAAATATGGCGGGCCGGCGCTGAATAAGTCGGTGAAGATGCCGCCGTGGGGTGACACATTTACCGATCATGAAATTACTGAGTTGGTGGGTCATATCCGTTCGCTCTGTTGTGAGAAAGAGTTGATTCGCGGGGTGAATTTTAGGTAGTTAGGCGAAAGCCATTGTGAATCTTCGGTTTTTATCCTGCTAAAAATCAAGGCCGTGTACTGCTGCTGGCGTATGCGGCCTTTTTTATGATGAGGGAAACGGCGCTGTTGTGCGGTGGATAGAGAGTAGTGTTAAAATAATTTCATGTTTGTTCTTGACATCGGTTTTGGCGCGGCTAGGTTCGCTTTGATTAAAAGGGATTCATGTTGAATTCATATTGTTCTAGAGGAGGGCTGAATGAAAAGTAGTATATGGCTTACGATCGTTGCCGGCATGACGACAGGCATGGGTAATGGCTCGGTGTTCACCGCGGCATTCCTGCTTGCTGTAGGGCGTGCACCGTTTGGGGAGGCAGGTTTGTGGTTTATGGATCCATATAATCCTGCAACGTTTCAAGGTACTGCGGACTGGATTATGTTTACCTTCGGTTTCGCGTTCATTGGGATTCTCTGGTATGCGTTGAAACAACACGCAGTTCTTGAAGGGTTACAGGAGGAGTAAAATGGGTACTATTGCGTCAATTCTTGGTGTTGCACTGGCGTTTTCGAGTATGTGGTTTGCTTGGTATCTGTTGATGCCGGGTCAGCATGACGAAAATGCTCACAAATAATCGTTTATATTATATAGAGGAGGATCTTTAAAAGATGCTTAAGTATTTATTTGCTAAAGAGGAGGATATACCGCAAGGTTCAACAGCGTTGTTCTTTGGTGTATCTTCCATCTGCTGGTTTATTATCGGCACCGGCCTTGGCTCGTTTAACGCGGCCAAACTGGCATTCCCGGACTGGTATCACGGCTTGTATGCCTTGCAGTTCGGCCACATGCGTCAGGTTCACGTTCATGCAGTGATCTTTGGTTGGATTGCCATGGCATTTGCCGCATCCATGATGTACATCACACCTGCCTTGGGTAACACCAAGCTCTGGTCGGAAAAGCTCGGTATCTGGAACTGCTTGCTCTACAATGTAGGCCTCTGCTTTGCTCTGGCGCTGCTTTGGTCCGGTATGACTTCCGGTCGTGAGTACTCCGATCACATCTGGCCGGTCGATCTCTACATCGCCTTTGTCATGGTGGTGCCGTGGTCATTGAATGTTTGGATGACCGTGCTGAACCGTCGTACTCAGGGTATCTACACCACCAACTGGTTCTTCGCTGCTTGTATGTTTATGACCATCATCGTGTTCCTCGTGGGCAACCTGCCTGAATTCTTCCATCTGACAGGCCTGAACGAGGCATATATGACTTGGTGGTTTGCGCATAACATCCTCGGCCTTCTGATTACACCGGTGGCTGCTGCAATTACCTACTACATCGTACCGAAGATTACCGGTAATCCGCTCTACTCTCACCGTGTAGGTCACTTGCACTTCTGGTCCATCGTGGTCTTCTACTCTACACCGGCGGCTCACCATCTGATGAGCGCTCCGCTGCCAGAGTGGCTGAAATCATTCGCATCTGTGGAAGGTGTGTTGATTCTCGTACCGGCTGTGGCCTATGTATGTAACATTCTGCTCACTATGCAGGGTAAATGGTCCATGTTTGTGACCAACATCGAGATCAAGTTCACCATTACCGGTGTGCTGCTGGCGATCCCGTTGAACATGCAGGGTGGCTTCCAGCAGACCCGTGCGATCAACTGGTACATCCACGGTACAGGCTGGATTGTGGCACATGCTCACTTGGCACTGCTGGGCTTCTCCACCTTCGCTGAGGCGGCTGCAGTGTACTACGGTCTGCAGGTACTGTTGCGTCGTAAGCTCTACTCTGCATCTCTGGCCAACTTCCACTTCTGGATGGTGCTGATCGGCTTCTCGCTCTACTGGGTATCTATGACCATTGCTGGTCTGATCCAGGGTGCTGCGAAGATCTACGAAGTACCGTACGTCGATGTGGTGATTGCTGAGCACCCATACATGATTGTTCGCTGGTTGGGCGGCACCATGGTGTTCTTCGGTAACTGCATCTGGCTCTACAACATGGTGATGACTGCACGCGCTGGCTCTATCGTGCCTGTCGGTCGTCAGCCTGCTGAAGTGGCCTACACACGTTAATGTTTACAGCAGGGTCGGCTTGCTGCCGACCCTGCTAAACTTATAAGTTTTCATTAAAAAAGGGAGGAATATCCGTGGCTTTTAGAGAGTATAGAATTGGTTGCATGATGTTCGGATTGGCGTTGAGCACATCCATGTTCGTGACAATCTTTTTACCGGGGCTCGACATTTCGGGCATGTCATCAACAAAACTGGCGCTGGAGAAGCAGCTGACCTACGGCTGGGAATCTGGCTTTAACTACTATGACCCGTTCTTGCGGGGTAAAGATAAACCGATTAAGGTCACGCTGACCAAGGATCCGAAAACAGGCGCACCGATGGACAAGACCAATGCCTACGTCTTTCCGGCTGGCACCCACTTTCCAGATGGTTTGACCCACGACAACATCTTGGGCGATAAGGTGCAGAAGGCCTCAGATGAGATTGGTAAGATTGGTGAAGCCAATGAAGCGCAGGGTGGTGTCTTTTTGGTGCAGACCACTGCCGATGATACACCGTACATCGAGTTTGCTACCGCGACACGCGGTTGGACAACCGATGCCGTCTTAAAGGCTGCTGATAATAAGTCTCTGGCCGGTTCTGGTAAGACATTGTTCATTCGTGAGGGTTGCTGGTGGTGTCATACACTGCTGCCAGAGGAGACTCAGGATTGGCAGACCTTCGGTCGTCCGCCGCTGGTGGGTGACTTCAATGGCGAATCTCCAACAACCTTTGGTTCCGATCGTAAGGCACCTGATCTACTGCATGTTGGTTCTCGTAACTCATCCCGTGAGTGGTTGACCATGCACTTCTTCAATCCGCGTCTGGTTCAGCCGCACTCCATTATGCCACGCTATGACTATCTGTGGGGCGATAAGGATAAATCCGGCAACCCGATCGATCTGAAAGCTTGGGATCGTGAGTTCATGGCGTATGCCAAGGGTGAGTCTATCTATCCGCCGGAAGTTCCAATTCCAGCTGACGACAGTGAAGCACGTATGTTGATCGATTTCGTGCTCAATCTTAAATAAGGGGGAGAAGGATTATGGCTTGGACTTTTGAACGACCTTTGTACAGCCTCTCATCAGAGGATCAGAATGAGGAAGCGAAACATATTTGGGAGCATGAGAGCCTGGGTGGTATCGCGGAGAATAATAATCCGCTGCCCCGTCCGGTGATCGGATTGCTGCTGCTGACCTACTTTACGGCAATGTCGCTGACATTCCCGCTCTATGGTCAGCGCCCCAACGCGGCGATCTATGCGGACTATGTATCGCTAATGAATTCCACCATGGTGCAGGAAGTGATGAACGATAAAACCATCACTCACCATGAGGCGAATAAACGTGCGATGGCGATGATTGAAGATTCGCTGAAGCATTTCGACTCACCATATGCATTCCAGCGCGCACAGCACCCGATCGATCTTGATCAGCTGCGTGTGATTGCACCGCAGATTGTTGAGCTGAAGAATGCCGGTGTGGACTTGAAAGAGTACTCTGTGATTGGTGCACATGTGGTGAAAGCCAACTTCTTCAATATTCAACCCGATGGTACGGTCAAAGGTATTCAACCTTGGTGGGATAAGGGATATACCATTGCTTGCTGGTGGTTTATCGTCTTCTGTGCTGCTGTGATAATCACTGTGAAACGTCTGCCGCACTTCTCATGGCGTCCAGACCACTCAATTGCACACTAATAGCACGTTAAAGGAGATTTGGTATGATTAATA
>JALUXN010000227.1 GCA_027018975.1 Mariprofundaceae bacterium
CAGCAGGATGTCGTTCTCCGGCACAAACTCTTCGAGCAGCAGCGCACTCATCGGCTGCGAGGAGAGACCACCGGCCGCCCACACTTTGAACCCTTTCACGCCATCCTGTTCGGTAGCAATAAAGCCAATATCGTGCATGCCGCCGAGGCCGCAATCGCTGGCACAGCCGGAGAAGTTGACCTTGAACTTGCGCGGAAACTGCTGCGCCAGGGGGTGGCGCAGGAAATATTCGGCGAAACGGCGCGCATGCACGCTCACATCGGCATGCTCCGCCGGACATGAACCAGCCAGAAAGCAGGCCGAGACATTGCGCACAGTGTTGCCGCACGCCTCGCGCGTGGTCAGCCCGACCGCATCGAGACGGCGCAGAAACGCCGGCACATCATCGAGGCCGACAAAATTGGCCTGAATATCCTGACGGGTGGTGACGTGGGCGAATTTCGGCGGCGCTTCGCTGAGCGTGCCGTCGCTCGGCAGCTGGCCGGCATAATCGTCCACGCAGTCGCCGATCACATCGAGTTGCTCCGGTGTCAGATTGCCGCCCGGCAGCTTGACGCGCACCATCTGCACACCCTCCTGCCGCTGGCCATAGACGCCCATCTGCAGGCGGAACGGCGTGAACCGCTCCTCGGACATGGTGCCGGCGCGAAAGGCCTTCAGGCCGGCCTCGAACTCATCGACATCGGATGTTTGCGCAAATTGAAAATCTGTCATGTTGTGCTCCATGGGGGGTGAGGCGTGAGGGGTAAGGCGTGAGGGGGAGGGCTTTGCGCCTCACACCTGACGCCTTACCTCCCTCACCCTATTGCTTCAGCTCGCAGGCCTGCTCGTAGGTGACCAGCTCGGTGATGGTCGGGTTCTCGCCGCAGAGCGGGCAGGCTGGATCTTTATGCAGTTTCAGTTTTTTCCACTCCATGCGCAGGGCATCGAAGGTCATTAGGCGTCCGGCCAGCGATTCGCCGATGCCGAGCAGCTCCTTGACCGCCTCGACCGCCTGAATGGTGCCGACAGCGCCGGCCAGTGCGCCGAGAATACCGGCCTCGGAACAGGAGGGCACCAAGCCTGCCGGCGGCGGCTCGGGATAGAGGCAGCGGTAGCAGGGCGCACCCTTCTGCTGGTGCGGCTTGAAGGTCGCCACCTGCCCCTCGAAGCGGAACATGGCGCCGGAGATCAGCGGCTTCTTCTCGAAGTAGCAGGCATCATTGACCAGAAAACGAGTCGGGAAATTGTCGCAGCCGTCGATGATCAGATCATACTCGCGCACGATTTCGCGCACATTCTCTTCGGTAATGAAGTAGTTGTATGTATTGACCTGCACATCGGGGTTGAGCGCTTGCATCGTCTCACGCGCACTCTCCACCTTCGGCATGCCGACGCGATCCTGATTATGGATAATCTGGCGCTGCAGATTGGAAGAGTCGACCACATCGGCGTCGGCGATACCGATCGTACCGACACCGGCGGCAGCCAGATAGTAGGCCACCGGCGAGCCGAGTCCACCGGCTCCGATCATGAACACCTTGGACTCCAGCAGCTTCGACTGCCCCTCGGCGCCCACCTCCGGCAAAATAATATGGCGCGAATAGCGCTCAATCTGTTCTTCTGTAAAATCGATCATGATTGCTCCGTGAGGGGTGAAGGGGTCAGGCGTGAGGCGTGAAGGGTGAGAAAAATCACGCCTAACA
>JALUXN010000228.1 GCA_027018975.1 Mariprofundaceae bacterium
TCAACCAGGTGCCGGGCTTATCGGGCAGCTTGCCCGCCTTGATCAACGCATAGAGCAGGCCGAGATAGATGACCGTCAAAAATACAATCATGCCGCACCCCCGCCCTGTTTCTCACCCTGTTCCCCTTCATGTTCAAGGCGGCGCACCTTCGCCTCCAGCGCATCCAGCCGCTGCTGTGTGGCATCGGACAGCTCGTGCTGCGGCACCATCGACGCCCACACCATCGCCAGCACCCAAACGATGCCGAAGGTCATCAACAGCCCGAGCCAGCTGGCCACTGTGATCGCCTTCACCTGCGGATGATTGTTCTTCGCCGCAATCTTGCCGGGCAGCTGCCCCAGCACGATCAACCCCACCAGCAGCGAAGCGATGATCACCACAAACACCACCCATGCGAAATAGTCGATTCCTGTCACGCCATACCCCCCTGCGCAGCCGGCGCACGCTTTGACACAACAAAGCTCACCTGCTTGTATGCCACAACCGTAGTCGAGATATTGCCAATAGACAAATCACCCACGCAAGGAGACACACAGATGCACCGGATCAAACAGTTCACACTGACGCTGGCCGTGGCCAGCATCGCCCTACTCGGCGGCTCGCCCACGGGCTGGGCAGCCGAGCAGAGCCGGATCGTCACGCCCGACAACTTCATCCGCGCCGAATCCGACCGCATGCTCTCCGATATCGCCAAACAGGCTGGCGGCGTCAATAAATTCTTCCACTTCCGCCGCGTCACACCGCTGGATCGCCAGACCGTCATCCGCATGAATCGCGACACCCTCTACTCGATGGCCACTGTCGATACCGAAGGCGGTGCCACCATCACCTTCCCCAAGATTCCCGACGGTCGCTACGCCTCCATCTATATCGTCGATAACGACCACTATGTGCCGGCGGTCTTCTACACCCCCGGCGAGCACAAACTGCCGCAGGACACCAAGTACATCGGCATCGGCGTGCGCATCCAGCTCTTCAATCCGCATGACCCGAAGGAGCTGGCGCTGGTCAACAAGCTGCAGGATCAGTTCGTCATCCACGCCAAATCCGCCGACCCCTTCCCGCCGTTTAGCTGGGACAAAGCCTCGCTCGACAAACTGCGCGCGCAGTACGAAAAGGAGGGCGCTAAATACAGCAGCTACAAGGGCATGCAGGGGCCGCGCGGCAAGGTTAATGAGAAGACGCGCCATATTGCCGCAGCCGCAGCCTGGGGGCTCTTCCCCGAGTGGGACGCCACCTACCTGAACTACAACGGCAACCATCCGACCGACTCCTGCTGGCGCGCCACCTATCAGGTGCCGGAAAACAAGGCGTTCTGGTCGATCACTGTTTACGGCAAGGATGGTTTTCTGAAGAGCGACAACGCCATCGTCAACTCCTCCAACGTCAAACTGAACAAGGATGGCACCTTCACCGTCTATTACGGCTCCCGCGCCCTCTGCGGCAAAGTGGCCAACCGGCTCGACACCACGCCTGGCTGGAACTTCCTGATGCGTATCTACCGCCCCGGCAAGTCGGTACTGAACGGCCACTACAAGCTGCCCAAAGCCCAGCGCTACCTGCGCGACATGATCGAGAACTACATCCGCGAATACCCCAATCAGGAGCAGGTGCGGATGATGAACACCTGGCTGAAGAAACATAAAAAGGGCACATTCTGGTTCACCGGCCTCGTCGATCCGAGCGACGACACAGTGATCACCCCGCAGGCGACGGTCGATTACGGCTATAACTGGTTCAGCATCTCCGATGGTCCGGCGATCGTCAAAACGCCGACCTACGACAAATTCTTCTCCGTCTCCGTCTTCGACATGAAACACAACGTGCCGGCGGTGATCGTCAACCCGCAGAAACCGATCCTGCTGATCCGCCCGGGGCAGAAGCGGCCGAAGGGCAATTTCCATGTCGTTGAGCTGGAGACCGATCAGGGACTGGTCTTCACCCGTATGGTGGTGGTCAACAATCTGAACAAGGTGAAATCCTTGCGCAAATATTTCCGCATGCAGGGTGGTAAGGGCGATATGCACCGCGAGGTCTATCACTTTTCACCGGCCATCGAAAAAGCGGCACTCGGCATCATCAAAGGCTCGCTCAACTACGTGAATCCCGATGTCGCCTTCGGCCAGAAATCGGGCGATGCTGGCATGATCACGCTGGCTGCCGGTGTGATGCTGGGGCAGCTGGGCACACCTGCTGACACCGTGCGCTACGGCCTGATTCTGGCCGATGCGCATGGCAAGCCGTTCAACGGCCACGATAGCTACCGGCTCACCGTACCGGCCGGCATCGTGCACAAGAACGGCTACTTTTCGGTGACATTGTACGGCACGGACAACAAACTGCTCATCCCGAACAAGCAACATATCTACGACCGCACCACCTACACCGCCAAAGCCAACCGTGACGGCACCTACACCATCACCCTGAGCCCCGACGGCGCAGGCAAAAACGGCATCCCCACCGGTGGCAAACCGTTCTACGGCATCCTGCGCGCCTATGTGCCGGTCAAGGGCGCAGATATGACGGTGAAGGTGGAGAATCTGTAAGCGATGCTGGCGCGCACACCTCGGCAGATATCGATAAAACTGCGCTGGCTCTGCGCATGCCTATGGGTGATCAGTATCATGCCCGCCCAAGGCATGGCTGCCGAGCAACCGCTCACCGCCGACGAGGCAGAGAGACTGGCTGAAGAGGCCTATACCTACGGCTTCGCCATTGTGGAGAATTACAAGGCGCTATTCGGCATGTGCGTCTATGGCAAGTCGCCGCAATACTCCGGCTTCAACCACTATCTGCACGGGCGCAAGCTCTTCGGCCCGCAGTACAAAACGGTCGTCTCCGCCAATAACGACACCTTCTACTCGACCACTTGGGCGGATCTGCGCGACGAGCCGCTGGTGATTCAGGTGCCGCCGACCGGCGACCGCTACTTTGTCATCCAGCTGGTCGATATGTTCACCGACAACATCGCCTATATCGGCACCCGCGCCACCGGCAAACAGGGCGGCACCTTTCTGCTCGTCGGGCCGGACAACACCATCTCCGTGCCTGCCAACAAGTTCGACCGCGTCATCACCGCGCGCAGCCGTTACGTCGCACTGGCCACCCGCACAGCCACCGACGGCACGCCAGCCGATGCGAAACAGGTGTTCGCGCTGCAGGAGAAACTCAAACTGATCCCTCTGCACCAATATCTGGGCAAGCCACCCTTTCCGGTCACGCTGCAGATGCCGGAGTTTCCTGTTTACAACGCCAAACAGCTCTACGCGCAGCCGAAACTGCTCACCTACCTCAATCTATTTTTGACTTGGGAATCGCCGACCAAGGATGAGAAGGGGCTGATGGAGCGGCTGGCGCGCATCCATGTCGGCCCGTATCAACGCTTCGACATAGCGGAGTTCCCGCCATCCGTCCAGCGCGCCATCCGGTCGGGCATCGCGCGCGCCCACAAGCGAATCGTGGCAAAGGCCGAGCATCTCGGCCAACGCATCCACGGCTGGGTGTACACACCGCCGATGGGGCATTATGGTCAGGATTACCTCTTCCGCTCGGCCGTCGCCTACAAATTCATCTACACCAACAGCCCCGAAGAGGCGATCTATCCCATCGCCGAGCGCGATAGCAAAGACCGCCCCCTGAATGGCGCCAAAGGGCGCTACATCCTCCACTTTGACGCCGATCAACTGCCGCCCGTCGATGCCTTCTGGTCGATGACCATCTACCACAGCGACACCCGCCTGATGGTGGAGAACCCCATCCACCGCTACGCCATCGGCGACCGCACCAAGGGTCTGAAATATGAGCCCGACGGCTCACTGAACATCTACATCCAGCCACACCCACCCGCCGGCAGCAAAGCCGCCAACTGGCTACCGGCACCCAACGGCCGATTCTACATCATCGCCCGACTCTACATGCCGAAACAATCGGCCGTGGATGGCAGCTACCGTCTGCCGCCATTGCGCCGAGAGTGATGTCGCGCCAAACGAACCCATCCGTCTCACTCGTGCTCGGCAGCGGTGGCGCGCGGGGGCTGGCGCATATCGGCGTCATCCACTGGCTGGAGGAGCATGGTTACCGCATTGCATCAATTGCCGGCTCTTCGATGGGGGCGTTGATCGGCGGGGTCTATGCCGCCGGTAAGCTCGATGAGTTCGAGCGCTGGGTGCGCGCCATCAGCAAACTCGACATCCTCACCCTGCTCGATCTGTCGTGGAGCAAACATGGGCTGGTCAAGGGCGACAAGGTGATCAACACCCTGATCAATCTGGTCGGCGACATCACCATCGAGTCGCTGCCGATCCGTTACACGGCGGTGGCGGTCGATATTGATCGCGAGAAGGAGGTGTGGATCAATCGCGGCCGCCTCTTCGATGCCATCCGCGCCTCGATCTCGCTGCCGATGTTCTTCACCCCACACCGCTACAACGGCGCCGCACTGATCGACGGCGGCGTGCTCAACCCCGTACCGATCGCCCCCACCTTCGGCGACCACACCGACCTCTGCATCGCCGTCAATCTCGCCGGCAAACTGGCAGAGGAGACAAAACCCGCCACGCCACCCGCATCCAGCAGCGAAAACGGCGGTTTCAGCGACAAAATCGGCAGCTTCATCAACCAGCTCAAGCAGAAGATCGACCTGCCACAACAGATCGACTGGGGTGCCTACGACATCGCTAACCAGGCCTTCGACGCCATGCAGAGCAGCATCGCCCGCCAAAAACTGGCCGCCTACCCGCCCGACCACACCATCGAAATCCCCCGCAACATCTGCAAAATCTTCGAATTCGACCGCGCCGACGAACTGATCACCCTAGGCTACCAAAAAGCGCATGAACACTTTGTTGATCATCTCGCGCATAAACAAAAATCTCGAAAAGGCTGAACTGCTAACATTCAACCACTATGCGGAATTCAGCCAACGCATCATAATAGAGATTCCACCCGCTCAACAGATTGTGACCATGTAACGAAAAAACGCACATTTTGGACCACTGTCCCTACCGCGCAGTAGATTTCTCATAAGTCCGACAGACCCCTGTAATGGTCATGGAGACCGTTTGCCAGAGGTCGATCAACCCACTGGAGGGTGAACAACGCCGTAAAGCAGCGCTATTTCTGTCCAAATCATCCAAATCGTCAAATTTGCTTGAACTGTCCATACATACACCCTAACCTACCGCGCTGAGAGAGGTGCGTATGGGTGTGAAACGTTATCTAACCACGGGTGAAGCGGCTCGCTGCTGCGGCGTGGGGATCAATACCGTCAAACGCTGGATTCAGAAGGGGGAGCTGCCGTGCGTGATCACGCCGGGCGGCCACTGGCGGATTCCGGCTGAAGCGTATGAACAGTTTATCGCGCGTTTGCAGGCGGCATCGCCGCAGCCGGCGGCCAATCACAAAATCCTGTTGATCGAAGATGATCCGGCGATGTGCACGCTGGTAGAGGGGGCGTTTGCGCTGGCCGATTTCCCCCATACATTCGATATCGCCAACGATGGCTACAGCGGTCTGATCAAAATCGGTGCGATGCAGCCGGATCTGATCCTGCTCGATATTATGCTGCCGGAGATCAACGGCCTTGAGCTGATGCAGCGCATTCGCGCGTCACAAGAGGGGCATGACGCACGCATTGTGGTGATCACCGGCGCTGGCGACCGCCGTCTGGTCAAACGAGCCATCGAAGCAGCAGCGCCTGATGCTCTATTTCACAAGCCGTTCGATACCAGTGAACTGGTAGC
The DNA here is from genome assembly GCA_027018975.1 of Mariprofundaceae bacterium. Taxonomy (GTDB): domain Bacteria; phylum Pseudomonadota; class Zetaproteobacteria; order Mariprofundales; family Mariprofundaceae; genus Mariprofundus. Next base: position 5,743 of record JALUXN010000228.1, read on the forward strand.
CACCGCGCAGGCGTTGCTCACGCAGAGCAAAGCCACACAGATTGATGCCGCGCGAAGTGCATCATGAGCGACGCCAAGCAGAGCGTTCTGCTCATCGATGATGACCCCCTCAATCGAGAGCTGTTTGGCGAGATTCTCGGCGAACAGTGCACAATCCACACCGCTGGCAATATCGAAACCGCGATGCATATCATCGACAGTGAACCGCTATCGGCGATTGTCAGTGATTTCCATCTCGGCCAGTGCGATGCCACCGAGTTGTTCCAGTGGGTGCGCTCCAGCCACCCGGATCTGGCACACCGCTTTGTCCTGTTGACCGGCGATAAGGTGGCCGACCTGAGCCTCTTTGATACGCAGGCGACGGTGCTCTTCAAGCCGGTCGCCATTGATCTGCTGTTGAAGACAGTCACGAAGCTGGTAAACACTAATCGGGAGCCCACCTTATGAGCCAATGGACCTACGACCCGGTGCTGCACTTGCCGGAACCCACGGCGGCGGAGGTACTGGTTGGACGTGAAGTGCCGAAGCGGATCGTGCTGGAGAATATCGGCCGCACCTGTATGAAGGTGCTGCGCGCGTCGCAATGCATGATCGCCTATGACGAGCGCAAGGAGCGCCACTTTATTGCGCTTGGCTTGAGTGACGAAGAGGCAACCGGCATCTCCCATCTGCCGAAAGGGATCGGCCTGCTCGGTGAGCTATGGCGTGAGGGACAGGAGACGATACGGCTCGATCGCATCGCCAGCCACGCCAAGTCGAGCGGCTGCCCGCATGGCCATCCGCCGTTTGACGCATTTCTGGGTACGCCCATCCGCTACGATGGCAAGACACTCGGCGTCATCTATCTCTCCAAGCCGCCGGGTGAGCCACCCTTCTCCGCTGATGATGAGAATACGGTCGAGGTGCTGGCGTCCGCCTGTGCGGTGGAGCTCGCCAACGCGGAGACCTTCGATAAACTGAAGTGCGCCTACGAAGATTTGGAGTCGCGCACACATGAGTTGGATCACGCCAACCGGCAGCTGCGCGAGCATGAGCAGGAGCTCGATCGGGTCAACAAACAGCTCAAAATCCACACCATCGATCTGGAGCTGATGAATGAGGAGTTGACCGCAGCCAATCGCGCCAAGGATCAGTTTCTGGCCAACACCAGCCACGAACTGCGCACCCCGCTGAATGCGATCATCGGCTTCTCGGAGCTGCTGGCCGACAAACGGATGGGTGAGATGAGCGACAAACAACAGCGTTATGTGGAGCACATCACCACCAGTGGCAAACGACTGTTGGAGATCATCAATGCGCTACTCGATATTAGCAAAATCGATTCGGGCATGATGGAGATCCACGAGACGCCGTTCGATCCGGCGGAGATGGGCGCGCAGCTAGTGGCTGAGATGATGCCACTGGCACGCAAGAAGCAGATTGATCTGCTGCTCGAAGCGCCGCAACAGGGGCGCCACTGCATCCGTTCCGATCGGGATAAAATCTATCAGGTGCTGGTCAATCTGATCGGCAACGCACTCAAGTTCACGCCGGAGCAGGGGCGAGTGATCGTGTCACTGATTGTGACAGAGGGCGACTGCGAGGATCAGCACCTCTACTGCCGCGTGGAGGATAATGGCATCGGCATTGCCGAGGTGGATCAGCAGAAGGTGTTCAAGCCATTTGAGCAGGCAAGCACAGGCGTGGCGCGCTCCCACGGTGGCACAGGGCTCGGCTTGTCGCTCTCCAAACATATTGTGGAGTTGTTGGGCGGGACAATCGGGCTGGAGAGCCAGTTAGGCAGGGGCAGCGTTTTCTCAATCAATCTACCGGTCACAGCCATGGATCGTGCGGCGGCAGAAGCAGATGGAAAACCGTGGCCATGCCAAGAGCAACAGCAGTTACCACAGCCTAAACAACAGGCTGAAGATCAGGTGGAAGAGGTACTGCCACCGGCACCACCGCAAGCGACGGTAATGATTGTCGATGAAGACTCGGCACGCGCCGAAGCGGCGCGCGAGATGTTCAGCCACGAGGGCTATCAGGTGGTGGTGACCAGTCTGGATCGTGTTGGAGAGGCCATTGCCAGCTGTCACCCGCTGCTGATTGTGCTTGGTGTGACAGAGAGTGGTGCCGAGTTTTATCCGCGCCTGCAACAGTTGAAGAGAGTGGATGCGACCAATAAGACGCCGACGATTCTGCTCTCCGGCGATGCAGAACATCTGCACTTTTGCACCGGTGGTGCAATTGGCCAAATTGATTCCGATCTGGAGCGGCACGATCTGCTGGATATGGTCTCGCATCTTGGCCTGCAGGCACCGACGTTGCCGACTGCGCCACTGGTGTTGGTGGTCGATGATGATGACTCAGTGCGCGAATATCTCAAAGAGACATTGACCGTCGAGGGTTACCGTGTGTTGCTGGCGGCCAATGGCGAGGAGGGTATTGCTGCCGCTATCGCGCGTGATCCCGACCTGATCATTCTCGATCTGATGATGCCGGGCATCAGTGGCTTTGAGGTGATTCGCCGCCTGAAGGGGCACCCATCAGCGTGTGATATTCCGGTCATCATTTTTACCGCCAAGAGCCTCAGTCAGTCGGAAGCGCTGCTGCTGGGGCAGGATGTCGAGCGGATTATGGTCAAGGGGGTGAGCAATCGCCGCGATGTGTTGCAGCAGCTGCATAAACTGGAGCTGCTCTATCCTGTGCGCGCCAAATTGATGGATGCCAAGCTCGACTGCTTCAATCTGCGCTATATGCAGCGACGGCTCGAGCACGAGGTATCGCGGGCGGCGCGTTATCACCACCGCTTTGCGCTACTGGCTTGTCGTATGGATGGCTTCGATCAGTATTGTAAACAACATGGCAACCGCTGGGGATTGGCGGCGCTGAAATCGTCAGTATCGATTCTGAACGTGATTATCCGCAAGGCGGATGTGGTCGCACGCTTCGACAACGACTGCCTGCTAGTGCTGTTGCCGGGGCTGTCGCAGCAGGGCTGCTACAGTGTGGGCGAGAAGATCAGGCTGCGGATCAGCCACCAATTCCTGCCACTGCCGGGTGAGCAGAAGGGGCGAATGACGGTCTCCATTGGCGGTGTTAGTTCGGATGAGGCACAGGATAGTGCGACACTGATGAAGCTGTTGAAGCGACGGATGGCGATGGCTGCTGAAGAGGGTGGCAATCGCATTGTCATGGAGGAGTGATGGGTATGGAGAAGCATGTCCTGGTGGTGGATGACAACCCGCTGAATCTGGAGTTGGTCGGTGATCTGCTGGAGCTGGAGGGCTTTCGGGTGACGCTGCTGGAGGATGGTGTTACGGCTATATCTGAGGCGCGTGATAGTCGTCCCGATTTGATCCTGATGGATTTGAGGATGCCCGGCATGAGCGGGCTGGAGGCGCAGCAGCAGTTGCGCAGCGATGCGACGACCCGCGAGATTCCCGTCATTGTGCTCACCGCCTCGGTGATGGCGGGCGAACGCGAACGCCTGCTGGCCGCCGGCTTCGATGGCTTCATGCAGAAACCGATCGACACACTCACCTTCGCCGATCAGGTGCGCAGCTTTTTGCCTGCTTCGTAAAACACTGTAAACCGCCTCACTAATCCCGCAGGCCAGCTGCCCAGCTCACTTTTGCCCCTGCTGTTTCGCTGCCGCAGCCCGCTGCGCCATCCTTTTTGCCTCAACCGCCTTCTGACGCGCACGCTGATATTGCTGACGATGCATGGCCTGCGCAGCCTCCTGCAGCGCCGACTCCGCCCTATTGAGATAACGATTAGCCACAGGATTGGAGGCCGCCGGCAGCTGGTGCACCGTCTGCACCGCCGAACGCGCATCCGACATCTCCTGCACCGGTGGCTTCACCGCACAAGCGCTCAACAGCAGCATCGAAAGAGGGAAAATAAGAGAATAGAGCCGTTTCACAGAATGCATCTTCATCACACCGCCTGTGAATGTCAACTCTCACCCCTAATCCCGACATGCCTCCAGGTTAACCCCGTCGAATCCACCAATGCGACTTCGACAAAATTGTGCGCAAACGCGGATGTAACTCTTGAGGTAACTATTCAGCTCCCATCAT
>JALUXN010000229.1 GCA_027018975.1 Mariprofundaceae bacterium
CCAGTGGTTGAAGCATCAGATTTCCTGATCCGTTTTCTACTGCCACAAGCGAAGAGCCGCGGCGTGATCATCCAAGCCGGTCACATCACTGCCCGCGCCAATGCCATCCACGGGCTGCAGGGGGATATCGCACTCGCCTTTAACCAGACGCTGCTCGCCTCGATCCTGCTGCTCTCCATCAATAAAGGGGGCGTCCGACAGGTGCTGCAACTCGACGCTACCGACCCCACCGCACCCCTGCAGCGCATCCTCGCCGAAACCCGCGCCGGAGCGGTACGCGGCTATCTCAACTGGCAAGCGGCGGAGTGCGCCAGCCAGCGTCATCCATCGCAGTGCGGCACCTTCGGCGAATGGATCGGTGAAACGGTGCGCCTATCTACCGTGCGCGATCTCGGTGTGGGGCAGCCCTACATCTCCACCATCGCCAGCAGCTCCTCCTATCTCGCTGACCACTTGGTTCACTACCTGCAGCAGTCTGTGCAGATCATGGCCGACGTGGTGATCCATCAGCAACTCGCCATCCTGATCGAGGCGATGCCGGGCTGCGATGAGGCGAGCTGGTTCAAGGCGGTGGATGCACTGGCCAAAATCCCCGACAGCACACTGGATGAGGAAGCTCCTGAAGCGGTACTCGAGCAGCTGCAGTCGCTCGATTGCCGTATCATCGGTCGCGACCCCTACCGCTACCACTGTAACTGCCAGAGCAGCAGCATGGCACAGGCGATCGCCCAGATGCCGGCAACCCAGCTCGATGCACTGGCCGACAGCGACGGCACCATCACCCTGGCTTGCCAATATTGCGACGCCGTCCACACTGTGCGGCTCGACGACATCCCCACCACAAAGCGCACACCATGACCAACACAACCACAGCCGATACAACCATACCTTTCGACTACCATATCATTCGCAAGCCACGCCGCCGCACTGTCGAGATTATGGTTCATTACGATAACCGCATCGAAGTGCATGCTCCAGCGAACCTATGCGAGCATGAAATTGCACGCATCGTGCAGGAAAAACAGCCCTGGATTGAGCAGAAAACCACCTACAACCGCGAAATACGCAAGCAGTATCAAGCCAAATCGTATGTGGCCGGTGAACTGTTCCAGTTTCGCGGATCAGCATATCCGCTACTGTTTGACCATGAGAAACGCGACTGCCGGATCGAGGATGGGGCGCTGCGCCTGTCACTGCCGGTTATCCCCGAAGGCACGCAACCGATTCCCCAACAGCTGATCGCGCAACTGATCGCCATCTGGTATCAGCACGAAGCGTTAAGCCATATGCGGCAGCGTTGCCAACACTTCAGTCAACAGATCGGTGTAAGGCCGCTGCTGGTCGGCGTCAAATCCTACCGCAGCCGCTGGGGCAGCTGTCATCAGGATGGGCGCATCTATTTCAACTGGCGGTTGATCATGGCGCCAGACTGGGTGATCGATGACATTGTCATCCACGAGCTCTGCCACCTGATCCACGCCAACCACTCTGCGCAGTTCTGGCAACGGGTCGCACAACATACCGACACTTTCAAGATCACTCGTAGCTGGCTCAAAGAGCATGTGCTGACACTCGATCTCTAGGCCATGATCATTCTCGGCATTGAAACATCCTGCGACGAAACTGCCGTCGCCCTCTATCGCGGCGATGCGGAGAGCGGCGCAA
>JALUXN010000230.1 GCA_027018975.1 Mariprofundaceae bacterium
TGAACCAATACATGTATCCGGAGATGCAGGCCTATGCGGCGCTGCTGGAAGCGGCGGGGCGGCGGGTGTTTCTGGTCAGCCCCGAAGATTTTCAGTGTGGTGACGATGGGCTCTATGTGGCGGGCGTGCGGATCGATGCGATCTACAATCGCCACACCGATTTTTATCTCGAGAGTGCGGCGCTGCAGCATGTGCGGGCTGCCTATGCAGCGGGGCAGGTGGCGCTCAATCCGCATCCGCGCAGCTATGCATTGATTGGCGATAAATCGCGCATGGTGGATTGGTGGCGGACGGGATTTTTGGAGGGGTGTGTGGATGGTGAGACGGTCGAACTGATCCGCGCCATCACACCGCAGACGCTGCGTTTCAGCGAGGTGGATGCGGCGTGGGCGTGGGACGAGCGCAAGCAGTGGGTCTTTAAGCCGGCGGCACGCCATGGCGGCAAAGGGGTGATTCTCGGCAAGGGGATGAGCCGAAAACGCTTTGCCACGCTGGATGCGGAGACGATCATGCAGCGGCTGGTGGTGCCATCGGCGGTGGAGACGGCGGCGGGCAGCATGAAGTTTGATCTGCGCCTCTATCTGCACGGCACGCAACTGATTGCGCTGGCCGGCCGTCTCTGGCGCGGGCAGGTGACCAATTTCCGCGAGCCCGGTAGCGGCTGGGTGGCGATTGACGTTGCCTGATCGCGGCTCGCCGGCGCCCGCCATCGCCGCGCCCTCTATCGCTGTGGTCGTGCCGATCTATCGGGAGGCGGCGCGCTTGCCGGCGTTGTTGGCGCAGCTGCGCTCGCAGCCGGCTGATGAAGTGATCTTGGTTGATGGCGGCTCCGATGATGGTTCGCAGGCGATCTTGCAGCAATCGGGCTTGACTTGGATCGAAACGGCGGCCGGGCGGGCGCGGCAGATGAATGCGGGCGCGGCGCAGGTGACCAGCGATGTGATTCTGTTTCTGCATGCCGATACGGAGATGACGGCGGCGCATCTGCAGGCGGTGCGGGCGGCGATGGTCGATGCGCGGGTGGTCGGCGGCCGTTTTAATCTACGCTTGTCCGGCGAGCAGTGGGTGTTTCGGGTGATCGAGTGGTTGATCAACTGGCGTTCGCGCCTGACCCGTATCAGCACCGGTGATCAGTGTATCTTTATCCGCCGCAGCCTGTTCGAGCAGCTGGGTGGCTTCCCCGATCTGCCGCTGATGGAGGATGTGGCGCTCTCCAAACAGATGAAGCGCGTCGGCCGTATCGCCTGTCTCAAGGAACCGGTGGTGACCAGCAGCCGCCGCTGGGAGCAGCATGGCATTGCGCGCACGGTGCTGCTGATGTGGCAGCTGCGGCTGCTCTACTGGCTGGGCGTGTCGCCGGCGCGTTTGGCTGCGCGCTATCGGTTGGCACGATGAGTGTTGTGAAACTTCAACATATTCATGTGATCATCATGTGCAAGGCGCCGGTGGCTGGGCAGGTGAAGACGCGGCTGATGCGCCGCTACAGTGCCGAGGAGGCGGCGGCGCTGCACATGGCAATGGCGGAACGGGTTATTGCGCGCGCCAAGCGGCTGTTCGACCATGTCACCATCGCGGCGGATGATCCTGCGCACCCCTTTTTTGCGGCGTTTGGGTTGCCGTTGCGCGCGCAGGGGGCGGGTGATCTCGGTGTGCGCAT
>JALUXN010000231.1 GCA_027018975.1 Mariprofundaceae bacterium
AGAATAGCGCAACAGTACAGGGTGACTGGCACGATGGCCGGCTGCAGCTGCAGGCTTCCGCGCCGCAGCTATCCATGCCGCTGGTCTGGTCGTGGTTGCGGCCGCTTGGCAATGATGCGTGGCGGCGGTGGCTGGCGAGCATGCAGGGTGGCGTGGCCAGCGACGCCCATGCCGATCTGTCGCTTGCCTGGCCTGATCCGCTGCATGGCTGGCCGGCTGCATCGGCATGGGATCAGGCGCACTATCATCTAAAGGCCAAGGTGCAGCAGGCCGATATTGCGCTGGGTTTGACGGCGGATCGGCTGCTGCATACGGCGGCTGATGTACGCCTTGATGCGCAGGGATTGGATGCCGAAATTCATTCGGCCAGCCTGCCGCGCGCCAAGGGTCAGCTCAGTGGCACGCTGCATATCCCGTGGCAGACACTGATGCTGCAGATCAGAGCGCATGCGCGCGCCGGTGTCGCACCGCTGCTGCGCTGGTTTGGTCCGGCCGACCTGGCCGACTGGCAGTGGCATGGTGCGCAACTCGATGGTGATGTCGCCATTCGCTGGGATCCAGCCAAAACGGCGCCGGAGAAGCTGCATGTGACCATGCAGCCGCACGGCCGCTGGCAGCTGAACCTGCTCGGCGTGGATGTCACCGCACTGCGTGGCCGGATCATCTGGGATGCAGGCCACGGGCTGACCATTCGCAAATTGGCGCTGGAGAGCAAACAGCTGCAGGGCGACTTCTCGCTGCATGTGCAGGCGAACGGTAAGCAGTGGCGGCTGCAGCAGTTCGATGCCCGCGGTCATGGTCAACTGGCGCCATTGGCCGCCCATTTCCAGCTTCCCCTGAGTCACCCGCGCGGCGAGCTCGCCACCACCGTCCACTACGATGGCAGCTGGTCAGGGACACTCGATCTCACGGCGGCCGGCTGGGATCATCTGCTCGGCTCGGCCAAGCCCATTGGGGAGGTGTTTCAGCTGCAATACCGGGGCACACTCGATGCCAAACAGCGCCACCTCCAGCTGCAACAGCTCACCAGCCGCGGCACAGCATTGCAGATTAAAGGGGGCTCCTTCGCACTGCAGCCGCACGGTTTGCAACTGGCGCTCGATGAGCTGCACACCCCCGCCTTTGCCGGTTCGCTGCAATTGAACCTGCCGTTTGCAGCCACCAAGCCGTGGCGCATTCAGATGCAGGCGAGCTATCTCAATCGCAATGCCCTGCCGGCAGCACTGCAACAGCAGCCCGATCAGCTCGCCAGCGGCAAACCGTGGCAGCTGCAGGCCGATATTGAGCAGCTGGAGTGGAACGATGCGCGCATGAGTGGTGTGCATGCGCATCTTGCTTCAGATAGCGATGCGATCGGCGTGCTGGAGGCGGCACAGGTGCATACCGCGCATCTGAATTTGATGGATGTGGATGCCCGCTTTACCCTGCCGGGGCAGGGGCGGGTCGATCTGCATACCTTGACCGCCAATCTGGAGAAGCAGCGGCTGAACATGTCAGCGACGCTGGAGCCGGTGGCCAAAGCGGCGGGCGGCGGCATGCGCTGGCGCGGCTTTGTTGCGATACAGGGTGATTTCGGTCATTTGATGAAGCGTGGACAGCTTTCTGGGTGGCGAGATGAACCTGCTCTTCTCCGGCACCGGCTTGCTGTTGCGCGATCAACCATGGTGGCAGGGTCTCGATGGCCGCCTGCGCATGCGGGTCAACAAAGGGCGGATTCTACAGGGTGGGACGCTCACCACACTGCTGGCGGCGATCAATTTGAGTAAAATACCGGCGCTGCTGTTGGGGCAGCGCGATGATCTCACTGGCGAAGGGATGCTCTACGACCGGCTGCAGATGGAGGCGATTATGCAGAATCAGCAGATCCGTATCCGCAATGTGGTGCTGCGCTCGACCGCCTTCGATCTGGTCGCCCACGGTAAAGTGGATGTGGAACAGGCGACGATTGATCTCTATCTGATCGCCAACCCGTTTCAGAATCTGGACGCGATGCTGGCCAAAATCCCGCTATTGCGCGATATTCTGGGCGGTATGTCCCATTCATTGATGCGCAAAGTCTATCGACTCTCCGGCCCCTTCGCTGATGCCAAGGTGGTGGAGGTGACGCCGAAAGAGGCGGGGCTGGCCGCACCCGGCTTAATCGAGGCACTCTTTACCCTGCCCGATCGCTGGTTCGGTGGTGGCAAGCAAAAGCAGTTATCTTCTGCGCCCACACCAAGCGCGCCGCCGGCTACTGCGCCATGAATCACGCCAGTGCGCCGCCATGGTTGCTCCACTATGTCGATCGATTGGGCACGGCGGCGCTGGAGCTGATCGATGACGTCGCCAATGTCGTCAGGCTGGCATCGCGGCTGATCATGATCGGCATCCACTCACCTTGGTACAGAAAGCCGGCGGTGATGCATGTGGTGCTGCGTCAGACCTATTTCACCGGCGTGCAGGGGTTGCCGTGGGTGCTGTTTCTGGCTCTGAGTATCGGCGCACTGGCGGTCTACAATATCGTGGTTTTCGCCCGCGATCTGCTGAACATCCCGATGATTGGTACACTGATTGCGCGTGTGTTGGTGCTGGAGATCGCACCGATGACCATCGCCCTACTGCTACTCTCCCGCTCCGGTGTAGCGATTGTGACGGAGCTCGGCACTATGTTTGTGCGAGGCGAAGATCTCACCCTCAAAAGTATGGGCATCAGTGTGCACGAATATCTGCTCTGGCCGCGCCTGCTTGCCTATAGCGGCTGCGGATTGGTGTTGACAGCGACCTTTGTGTTTGTCGCCATCGGTGCTGGTGGCCTCTTTGCCGCCTGGAGCAATGAGATGACGCTGTTTGATTTCATGCTCGAGATTGGCCGTGGCACCAATTTGATCGAAATCCAACTGCTGCTTGTGAAGGGGGTACTCTATCCGTTCGCCAGCATTCTGATTCTCATGGATCAAGGGGTGCGGGTTGGGCGCGATCCGAATCTCATTCCGATTCATGCCACCCGCGCCATTCTCAGTTCGCTGGTCACCATCCTGCTACTCGATGGCTTGATCGCACTGCTGATGGTGTTGTGATGCACGAGTCGCTGCAGTGGGACGATCTGCCGCTGGGCGACCACTTCGTGCCTGCGGGTACGCTGTTGGCCGGCGAATATATGCGCTTGGTGATGCCGGTGCCGCTGCAGCAGCGCTTCATGGAGCGGCTGTTTTGCGCTGGTGAAACGAGTGCCTGTGATTGGCAGATCGCCTTTCAGAGCGATGAGGGACGCTACCCCATCGGTACTTCGGCATTTACTTGGCGTATCGGCTCATTGATTCGTGATCACGGTATCTTGGCCAACCTGACGCTGGGCGAAAACCTGCTGCTCCCCTTCCTCTATCAGCAGGATCGCGAGAAATTGCTGCAGGCCGAAGCGGCGCGTGATAAGGTCGCGACATGGTTGGGGGTGCGCGAGCAGCTGGCGGAACGCGCCGGGGTTCGTAGCACTTACATGCATGCATTGATCAGTCTGGGTCGCTGCATGTTGACCAAGCCGCGCGTGATTGTGGCACAGGAGGCGCATATCGGTATGTCCCCCGAACATCTGGCGCATTTTCGCGCCTTGAGTGGCGAGCTGTTGCAGGAGCTCGATTGCGGCCTGCTCTATCTCTCCGATAGTGCGGATGAGGGATCGGCGCTCACCTTTGCGAAGAGTGTGCATATCTCATCCGGCGCTGGAGCCAAGGCGTGAATATCGAACAGATGCGCCGGCGGGTTGGCTGGTTTGTGCTGCTGGGCATGGTGCTGATCGGCTTGATTCTGTTGTCGCTGTTTATGCACACCGATCTATTCAAAAAACATATCAATATCTACTTCTCACCGCCAAGTGCAGCGCAATTTTTCGAGGGGCAACCGGTGAAATTTCAAGGCTTTCCGATCGGTCGCATCGAACAGATTGCCCTCAATGGTGATGGTGGCGTGGTGATCACATTGCGCATTTTACAGCGCTATCAACCGATGCTGCATCAGGGTGGCGTGGTGCGCTTGGTGAGCGAGAGCTTCATCGGCGAACAGTCATTGGAGCTCACCGCCGGCGACAAGCAGCGCCCCATGCTCGCCGCCGGTGCCAAGATTCCCTATGAGAGCGCCGCCACGGTTGAGCAGCTGTTGCGCGATATCAAGCCGGCGGTCAAACATGCCAATGTCTTGCTTAAAGAGCTGGCGTCGCTGGCGACCTGGATCAACGACCCGAAGGGGGGCTTCCGCCAGATGATCGCCCAGTTTAACGATGTCAGTCATGACCTCGATCAGGCCGATCTGCAGCAGATGAGCCGCAACGTCTCCGGCATTATCGCCAACGTTAATCGCATCACCGGCGAGCTGAGCAAACAGCATATCGCGACTACCCTGAATCAGACCCTGCAGGCGAGCAATCAACTGCTGCACGATCTGCAGCCGATCGGCGCGGAGCTCAAGCAGCATGGCGCCAAAGGAGTGCAGCAGCTGCAGGCGCTGATTGGACAACTCAATCAGCTCTCCCAATCGCTGACCGCGCTCTCGTCCGATCTGACTGAAACCACACCGGAGCTGCCGGCGCTGGTGCGCGAGACGCAATCGACGATTGCCGAGATGCATCGTCTGCTGACACAGCTGCGCAACTCGTGGCTGCTCGGCGGTAGCGCGCCGGCGACAGGTGGGCAGCCATCCACTGGGCACAAAGCGATGATTCCGCCACCGGCGCTGGGGCTGCAACCGCAATGAACCGCGCCATGAATCGATCCACAGCAACAGCAGCCCGACATCGTTGCGCTATCATCCTGCGCGGGGTGTTGCTTGCCATCCTGCTGCCGTGGATGGCGGCCTGCAGTCACCATGCAGATACCACCCCCGCTGCGCCGGAGAATCCCTATCTGGTCAGCAGCCGATCACTGGCGGAAAATGGCCTTGCGGCGCTGCGCCGCGAGCGCTGGGCGGCCGCCGAACAGGCGTTCCAACAATCCCTGCAAGCGGCGGAGCTGGCCGATGATATGCCGCAGGTGATCGTGGCGTGGTATCGGCTGGGCGTGCTCTATCGCGCCATGCAGCGACCGCAGGCAGCGAAAACGGCCTATGCGGAGAGTCTGCGATTGGCCGAGGCGGAACAGCAGCCGGTGATGGCAATGCGCGCCCATCTGGCATTGCTGCTGCTTGCGGCTACGTCAGAGCCAACTGCGACTGCCGATTCGGAAAAACTGCCCGATAGTCTCTACAATGCGCCCGCTTGGCCGCTCGATATTCATCTACAGGCGGCGCGTCTGGCGCAGCTGCGTGGTGACATGACACGGGCGCAGCGCGCCTATCAAATGGTTATCGCAGCCCAGTCGGATACAGCCGCTGACGCAACCGCCATCGCACCGCTGCAGGCGCGGGCGCAGCTGGGCTTGGCTGAGCTGGCGCGCCAACGTGGCCAGCAATCACAGGCCAAACAGGCGGCCGAAGCGGCGTTGACGATCTGTCACCGTATTGGAGAGCCGCGCATAGCCGCGCACGCGCATCTACTGCTGGCTGAACTGGCACCCGATGGTTCGGCGATGGCCATTCAAGGGCGCCAGCGCGCACTGCGCATCTACCGTTCCCTCCATGATATGCGGGCGGAGCAGCGGCTGCTGACCCAGCTGCTCGCCCAACCCGGCGGCGCACTCGATGCCGCCCAACGACAGGCCTATCAGCTGCGTCTGCAACAGATCAACGCCCAACAGGGCGCAGCGCAGTAACACGATGGCATCGCTGCATCACACCCCGTTTGTGCAAGCCATTGCTGCTCCCGACAGCAGCGATGAGCGTGTCGGCCGGATCGCCTTGCAGATGAATTGCCGCAGCGACTGCATTCAGCTGTTGCGTGCCATGGTGGCGGTGATGACGGCACGCGCCGGTATGGCGCAGCTGCAGCGCAACCGCATTGCGTTGGCGGTGGATGAGATCTATGCCAACATCGCTGAACACGCCTATGATGGCCGCGCCGGGCATGTAGCGGTAGAGAGCTTTATCCGCTCGGCAGCGGCCGGCACAGATGCGGAGCTGGTCTTTGATTTCAGAGATTATGCGGCCTGTAACTGGTGTCACGACGAGCAGCAGAGCGCAGCAGTGCAGCAGGAGACGATCACGCCCGGCGGGTTGGGTTTGCGACTGGTGCAGGCGGTGGCCAACCGCTGCGAACATATCCCACTGGCCGACGGCAATATCTGGCGGCTGGGATTTACGATTGATACAGAATATGGAGAACAACATGCATGCGATGCTTGAGATAACAGATCAGGAGCGCGCCAAGGGTGCACACGTGGTGACGGTGAAGGGCGATGTCACCATCCACACCTCGCCGCAGCTGCGCAAGGCGCTCAAGCCGCTGCTGACGGCGGCGACCAAAGAGGTGCGGGTGCAGCTCGACGGTGTCGGCTTTATGGATTCCTCCGGCATCGCCACGCTGGTGGAGGGGCTGCAGTGGGCGCGCGAGACGGGCGGGCGCTTTGTGCTCTCCGGCTTGAGCGAAACGGTGCGCGATGTCTTCGAACTGGCCAAGCTCGATACGGTGTTTGAGATCGACAACGGCTCGGCATCCCACGACTGATGCGCGCATTCCTGCAGACACTGGAGGCGCGCGGCTTGCTCAAACGGATCACGCTGCCGGTGCGCCGCGAGCTGGAGGTGACGGAGATCTCCGATCGCGTGCTGCGCGCTGGCGGCCCGGCGCTACTGTTCGAGAACATTGTTGATAGCGACATGCCGATGCTGACCAATCTTTTTGGCACTGCCCAACGCATCGCTCTCGGCATGGGGCGGGAGTCAGCCAGCGAGCTGCGCGAAATCGGCGAGCTGCTCGCCTATCTGAAGGAGCCGGAGCCGCCGAAGGGGATCAAAGATGCGTGGGCGAAGTTTCCAGTGCTCAAAAAGGTGCTGCATATGCAGCCGAAGCAGGTCAAACAGGCGCCGTGGCAGGCGTGCAGTTGGCAGGGGGATGCGGTCGATCTGAACCGCCTGCCGATCCAGACCTGCTGGCCGGATGATGCCGCACCGCTGCTCACCTGGGGATTGGTGGTCACCAAGGGGCCGAACAAAACGCGCCAGAATCTGGGTATCTATCGTCAACAACAGATCGGTAAAAACAAACTCATTATGCGCTGGCTGAAGCATCGCGGCGGCGCGCAGGATCATCGCGAGGCGAAGCAGAGCGGCGCGGACTCTTTCCCCTGTGCGGTGGTGATCGGCGCCGATCCGGCGACCATTTTGGCGGCGGTGACACCGATCCCCGACACCCTCTCCGAGTATCAGTTCGCCGGCCTGTTGCGCGGCAAAAAGACTGAATTGTGTGACTGCCTGTCGGTGCCGCTGCAGGTGCCGGCCTCGGCGGAGATTGTGCTGGAGGGGCATGTGTCGCTCACCGAGTATGCTGAGGAGGGGCCGTTCGGCGACCACACTGGCTACTACAATGAGACCGAGCAGTTCCCTGTCTTCACCGTCGAGCGGATGAGCATGCGCAGCGATGCGATCTACCACTCCACCCACACCGGCAAGCCGCCCGATGAGCCAGCGGTGCTGGGGCTCGCCTTCAACGAGGTGTTTGTGCCGATTTTGCAGAAGCAGTTTCCCGAAATTGTCGATTTTTACCTGCCGATGGAGGGGTGCTCCTACCGCGTGGCGGTGGTGTCGATCCGTAAGGGATATGCCGGCCACGCCAAGCGGGTGATGTTCGGTATCTGGTCCTACCTGCGCCAGTTTATGTACACCAAATATATTATCGTGGTCGACGAAGACGTGGACTGCCGTGACTGGAAAGAGGTGATCTGGGCGATCTCCACCCGCTGCGATCCGGCACGTGACTTCACCATGGCCGAGCGCACCCCGATCGACTACCTCGATTTCGCCTCCCCCATCGCCGGCCTCGGCTCCAAAGTCGGCATCGATGCGACCAACAAGTGGCCGGGCGAAACCGACCGTGAATGGGGCAGGCCGATCCAGATGGATGCGCAGACCAAAGCGCGCGTCGATCAGATCTGGGATGAGATGGAGCTGTAAAGGTTCGCTACGCCTTTGAATCAGCCAGGGCCTGCAGCCGTATCGCGGAACGCCTGCAGTGCCGCCTCCAGATGGTCGATAATCTCCTGCTGCAGCACATCCGGTGGCGGCAGGTCATCCAGTTAAAACTAACGGAAAGCGGATGGCCGCCCACCCAATCAGAATTTACAGCACTATAGGGACTCAACCCATTTTGCGCCTACAAATCACGATTCCCGGCTGACTTTTGGGCGCTATTGGCATATGATAGCGGAGTAACGTGCTGCGAATCCGGTCGACTCAGGATGGAGTGACCTGTAGGGAGTGAGTATGGTGACGAAGCGGTCTAAACGGTTGAATCAACAAACAGGTGGGCGTGATGTCGTGGTAGTGGCGGGGATTCGCACGCCGCTGGGCAAGGCTTCGGGAGTGTTTGCGCGGCTCGGGGCGGTGGAGCTGGGAGTGTTGGCGGTGCGCGAACTGCTGGCGCGGGCGCCGGTGGCGCGGCAGTCGATCGATCAGGTGATCATCGGCAATGTGATTCAGCCGGCCGATGCGGCCAATATCGCGCGGGTGATTGCTCTGAAAGCAGGCGTGCCGCGGGCGATTCCCGCTTATACCGTGCACCGCAACTGCGCATCCGGGATGCAGGCGGTGACCGATGCGGCGGAGAAGATTGCGGCCGGCCGTGCCGATGTGATGTTAGCCGGGGGCGTGGAGTCGATGACCCACGCCCCTTTGTTGTTTCACGATCAATTTCGCGCGGCGCTGAGCAACTTCTCCGCCCAGAAACAGTGGCAGCAGAAGCTGCCGGCACTGCTTGATCTCATCAAAGCGCCGTGGAAGCCGCGCATTGCACTGCTCGAGGGGTTGACCGACCCGACAGTAAACATGGGCATGGGGCAGACGGCGGAGCTGCTGGCGCGCGAGTTTGCCATCTCCCGCCGCGAGCAGGATGAACTGTCGCTGAGCAGCCACCAGCGAGCAGCGGCAGCTTGGGATGCCGGCTGGTTCGATGATGAGGTGATGCCGGTCTTTGCGCCGCCGCGCTATGATGCCATCTGCCGCGATGAGGGGATTCGCGCCAATCAGAGCATGGAGGCGCTGGCCAAGCTGCGGCCGGTCTTCGACAAGCCGCTCGGCAGTGTCACTGCCGGCAACAGTTCACAGATCACCGATGGTGCGGCAATGCTGCTGCTGGCCAGCCGGGCGCGCGCCGAGGCGGAGGGGTGGCCGGTGCTCGGTTATCTGCACGACTGGGCCTATGCCGGTTGCGACCCTGAGCGGATGGGTCTGGGGCCGGTCTTCGCTATGCATCGACTGGTGCAGCAGAGCGGTGTGCCGATCAGCGCGTTGGCGCGCATGGAGATCAATGAGGCGTTTGCGGTGCAGGTGTTGAGCTGCCTGAAAGCGATGGATTCCAAGGCGTTTGCCGAACAGAAACTGGGACTGAAGCGCGCCATGGGTGTGCCGGAGATGGCGCACCTCAATGCCCACGGCGGCGCGATCGCCATGGGGCATCCGGTCGGCATGAGCGGGGCGCGGCTGATTCTGACGCTGCTGCGCCAGCTCAAAGCGGACAGCGGCGGCGGCCTCGGCATGGCCAGCCTCTGTATTGGCGGCGGACAGGGCGGCGCGGTGCTAGTTGGCAGTGAACCGGCTGATAAGAAACCGACCGCACGGGTTGGAGGTTAAGTATGCAAGTGGTGACGTTGATACGCGAAGCAGACGAAGCGCGGCTCCATT
>JALUXN010000232.1 GCA_027018975.1 Mariprofundaceae bacterium
CCACGGTTTGCCCGCTAGCTGCGTTGAACATGCTCATGTGCAATAGCACACTGCGCGTGTTCGCCTTGCTATCGAACAAACCATGGGCGATCTGAACAGTTTCAGCCTGCATCTGAATAGTTACAATGCGTTTTGAATTGAGTGGGGATTTTACGCCGCGCGGGGATCAGCCGCAGGCGATTGCAGATTTGGTGGCCGGGGTGCAGTCCGGCGCGCAGCATCAGACGCTGCTCGGGGTGACCGGCTCCGGCAAGACTTTCACCATGGCCTGTGTCATCGAGCAGGTGCAGAAGCCGACCTTGATCATGGCGCCGAACAAGACGCTGGCGGCGCAGCTTTACGGCGAATTCAAGCAGTTTTTCCCCAACAATGCGGTCGAATACTTTGTCTCCTACTACGACTACTATCAGCCGGAGGCCTATGTGCCGGCCAGCGATACCTATATCGAGAAGGACTCCTCCATTAACGAGCAGATCGACCGCATGCGCCACGCCGCCACGCGCGCACTGCTGGAGCGCGAGGATGTGATCATCATCGCCTCGGTCTCCTGCATCTACGGCCTCGGCTCGCCGGAGGCTTACAGCGATATGCTGCTCTATTTTGAGGTGGGGCGGGAGGTCGATCAGCGGCGGGCGGTGCAGAAGTTGGTCGAGCTGCAGTATCAGCGCAATGATATCGATTTTCATCGCGGCACATTCCGGCTACGCGGCGATGTGTTGGAGATCTTTCCGGCGCATGCCGAGGATTTTGCTGTGCGCATCGAGTTTTTTGGCGACGAGATCGATGCGATCAGCCGCTTTGATCCGCTCAATGGGCGGCGCATGGAGTCGCTGCACAAATATACCGTCTTCCCCAAGAGCCATTTTGTTACCCCGCGCGAGCAGTTGGTGCAGGCGATGGAGGCGATTCGGTTGGAGCTGGCTGAGCGGCTGGCGGAGCTGCATGACCAGAACAAGTTGGTCGAGGCGCAGCGGCTGGAGCAGCGCACCATCTTCGATTTGGAGATGATTCAGGAGGTGGGCTACTGCACCGGCGTGGAGAACTACTCGCGCCACCTGACCGGCCGCGCACCGGGTGAGCCGCCGCCGACGCTGCTCGACTATCTGCCCAACAATGCGCTGGTGATGCTCGATGAGTCGCATGTCACCGTGCCGCAGATCGGTGGCATGTTCAAGGGTGATCGCTCGCGCAAACAGACACTGGTTGATTTCGGCTTCCGCCTGCCGTCGGCGCTTGACAACCGGCCGCTGCAGTTTCATGAGTTCGAGGCGATTGCGCCGCAGACGATCTATATCTCCGCTACGCCCGGCCCTTATGAGCTGGAGCAGAGCGGCGGGGTGATTGTCGAGCAGATTATCCGCCCGACCGGGCTGGTGGATCCGGAGATCACGGTGAAGCCGGCAACCACGCAGGTGGATGATTTTATCAGCGAGGCGCATGCGACTATTGCCGCCGGCTTCCGTGTGTTGGCGACCTGTCTGACCAAGCGGATGGCGGAGGATTTGAGCGAATACCTGACCGGGCTCGATCTGCGCGTGCGCTATCTCCACTCCGATATCGATACGGTGGAGCGGATGGAGATCCTGCGCGATCTGCGGCTGGGGACGTTTGATATTCTGATCGGCATCAACTTGCTGCGCGAGGGGCTGGATCT
>JALUXN010000233.1 GCA_027018975.1 Mariprofundaceae bacterium
CTGTTCGGAGGCGAGCAGCAGACCGATGGCGATGGGGAGATCGAAGTGGGAACCATCCTTGCGTTTGTCGGCCGGTGCCAGATTGATGGTGATGCGGCGCAGCGGGAACTCGAAGCCGGAGTTGAGCAGCGCTGCCCGTACTCGGTCGCGCGCTTCGCGTACTGCCGCTTCGCCGAGGCCGACCAGTGTCCAGCAGGGCAGCCCGCGCGAGAGATCGACCTCCACATCCACCGCCTCCGCCTCCAGCCCGCGTAGCGAGGCGCTCGATAGTCTGGCTAGCATGGCGTGGCGCGGGGTGGCATCAGAACTTTTCCGCCAGCGTGGTCATCACTTTGGAGGTCAGGCGCATCAGTTGTTGAACGGGTTGCGGCAGGGTGGCCGCGCCGAGATGTTCGGCCAGTTCGGCGTGCCCCTGCTCATCGGTTTTCATCTGTTCGACAATGGCGCGGCTGCGATGGTCGTCGGCGGGGAGGCGTTGCAGGTGGCTATCCAGATGGCGCACCACCTGATGTTCGGTTTCGGCGAGGAAGCCGAGATTCCAGCGGTCACCCGCGATGCCGGCGGCCATGCCGATGGTGAAGGAGCCGGCATACCAGAGTGGGTCGAGCCGGCTGGGTCGCTCGCCCAGTTCATCGAGCCGGTTGCGGCACCAGTTGAGGTGGTCGGACTCTTCGATGGAGGCCTGCTTGAGCTGTTCGGCCAGTTTCGGATCACGCGCGGTGAGGCTCTGCCCCTGATAGAGCGCCTGCGCCGCCATCTCGCCGGCATGATTGACGCGCATCAGGCCGGCGGCGGTGTGTTTGGCCTCCGGCGGTAGCGCGGTTTCGCTGGCGCGCTCGGCAGGGTAGGGACGGGAGCTTTGTTGCCGGCAGAAGATGTTATTCAGGGCGCGATCCAGCTCGATAATGATGTGGTCGGCGGGGGAGGGGGTGCGAAATGGTTGGGGTGGTGTGGCGTGGGTGTGTGGCATAGGGCGATCTTAAATCTTCGGCAGTGATGCGCAAGCCGCAGGCGATGACTGCCGTGCGGCGCGCCGCTGGCTGAAAAAGTCGCGCAGCAGTTGCGCCGACTCGTCGGCCATTACGCCGCGGCAGATCTCGACCTGGTGATTGAGGCGGGGGTCGCTCAACAGGTGGTAGAGCGAGTGGGCGGCGCCGGTCTTGGGGTCATCGGCGGCATAGACGAGGCGGGCGATGCGGGCGTGGATGATGGCACCGGCGCACATGCAGCAGGGCTCGAGGGTGACATAGAGGGTGGCACCGGGCAGGCGGTAGTTATTGGCGGCAAGCGAGGCGGCGCGGATGGCGCGGATCTCGGCATGAGCCGTGGTATCATGCTGGCTGATCGGGGCATTGTGCGCCGGATAACTCACGCCTTCATGCAGCAGTAGTGCGCCGACCGGCACCTCGCCATGCTCCGCCGCCAGCGCGGCCTGCTGCAGGGCGAGACACATCCATGCGTGATCATCGCGCATCGTGGTGGTTCGACTAAAAGAGCTTGCCCATCTGCGGCAGTTCGCCGACCAGCGGTGCGAGATAGTCGAGCCACGCCTGTGTGACGTGATTGCCGGCATCGTTGATATATGCATCTTTGAGCTGGGTCGCTTCGCGGGCGACGCTGGCCAGCGGGGTGATGAAGCATTCGCTGGCATAGGGGGCGTTCGATACTCTGCGGATGGCGACGGAGCCCGGTTCACCGTTGGCGACCGCGTGCTGTACCGCATGTTGGCCGACCATGCGCGCCTCTTCTGCATCGACGCTGGAGACAACGCCGGGAAAACTACGCTGCAGATAGCCGAAGGTGTCGGCGCGCACGCGCACCGATTCGCCGGCGAACGCCTCTTTCACTTTGCCGGCGAGAAAGTCACCGAGCGCACCGCTACCGGAGAGTTGCAGATTGCCGTGGGAGTCGCGTTCGCCCGTGGTCATCACCGGCTCGCCGGCGGCATTGGTGATCCCTTCGGAGACCGCCACCACACAGCGGCCATATTTGGCGACCACCGCTTTGACGTCGGCCTGAAAACGGGCGATGTCGAAGGTGCGTTCCGGCACGTAAATCAGATGCGGGCCATCGCTCTCATCCTGGCGCGCCAGTGCCGATGCGGCGGTCAAAAAGCCGGCATCGCGCCCCATGACCACATTGATTTTGATGCCGGAGAGTGCGGCGTTGTCGCGATCATCCCCCATGAAGGCGAGGGCGACAAACTTGGCCGCCGAGGCGAAGCCGGGGCAGTGGTCGGTCACTTTCAGATCGTTGTCGATTGTCTTGGGGATATGGATGGTGCAGAAGTCATAATCGGCCGCTTTGGCCATCTCGGCGATGATATGCGCGGTCTCCGCCGAATCGTTGCCACCGATATAGAAGAAGTAGCGGACGTTGTGTTTTTTGAATACCTCGAAGACGCGCTCGCACTCCGCCTTGCCCGGTTTCAAACGCACCGAACCGAGGCCGGCAGCCGGTGTGGCGGCGAGGCGCTCCAGCGTTTCGTGGCTCTGGGTGGTGAGGTCGATGAAATCCTCATTCATGATGCCGGCGATGCCGTGGCGGGCGCCGAGAATGCCGGTGATCGCGCTCGCTTCACGCGCAGCGAGAATGGCGCCGACCAGTGATTGATTGATGACGGTGGTGGGGCCGCCGGATTGTCCGATGACCATGTTGCCTGTGAGTGTCATATGCTCTCCTCGATGTTAACGATGTGCCAGTTTGGCCATGCGCAGGCGCAGGGCGTTGAGTTTGATGAAGCCGCCGGCATCGCGCTGGTCGTAGGCGCCTTCGTCATCTTCAAAGGTGCAGAGGCGCTCGTCGAACATCGATTGATCGGAGCGACGGCCGGTGACTTCGATGTTGCCCTTGTAGAGTTTCAGACGCACATCGCCGCTGACATTGGCTTGCGACAGGTCGATCGCCGCCTGCAGCATTTCGCGTTCGGGGGCGAACCAGAAGCCGTTGTAGATCAGCTTGGCGTAGCGCGGCATCAGTTCATCTTTGAGATGCGCCGCCTCGCGGTCGAGGGTGATCGACTCGATAGCGCGGTGCGCTTTGAGCATGATGGTGCCGCCCGGTGTCTCGTAGCAGCCGCGCGATTTCATGCCGACAAAGCGGTTTTCGACAATGTCGATGCGGCCGATGCCATGCTTGCCGCCGAGCCGGTTCAGCTCGGTCAACACCGCCGCCGGCGTCATCGCTTCGCCGTTGATGGCGACAATATCGCCGCGCTCGTAGCGCAACTCGATCTCTTCGGGGGTATCCGGCGCCTGCTCCGGCGAGACGCTCCAGCGCCACATCGACTCCGATGGCGCAGTCCACGGGTCTTCGAGATCATACCCTTCGTAGGAGATGTGCAGCAGGTTGGCATCCATCGAGTAGGGGGATTTGGAGCCTTCGCGTTTGCGTTCGACCGGGATGCCGTGTTTCTCGGCGAAATTGAGCATATCTTCGCGGGAGACGAGATTCCATTCGCGCCACGGCGCGATCACCTTCACGTCCGGCTTGAGCCCGTAAAAACCGAACTCGAAGCGCACCTGATCGTTGCCCTTGCCGGTGGCACCGTGCGAGACGGCATCCGCCCCTTCCGCCTCGGCGATCTCGATCATCCGCTTGGCGATCAACGGCCGCGCGATGGAGGTGCCGAGCAGATATTCGCCCTCATAGATCGCATTGGCGCGGAACATCGGGAAGACGTAATCGCGCACAAAATCCTCACGCAGATCCTCGATATAGATCGATTTGACGCCGCAGGCCACCGCCTTGGCGCGCGCATCCTCGACCTCTTCGCCCTGACCGAGATCGGCGGTGAAGGTCACCACCTCGCAGTCGTAGGTGTCCTGCAGCCATTTCAAAATGATGGAGGTATCCAGACCTCCGGAGTATGCAAGTACCGCTTTTTTGACATCAGACATATGAACGTTCCTCAAATAGTAAGATTCCCCCGCGAGGCGGGCGTTGGTTGGTTATATTTCGCGTGGTCAGGCGAGCAGAAATTCCAGCAGCGCCTTCTGGGCATGCAGGCGATTTTCCGCCTCATCCCAGACTACCGACTGGCTGCCATCGATCACCTCGGCGCTCACCTCTTCGCCGCGATGGGCGGGCAGGCAGTGCATAAAGAGCGCATCGGGTGCGGCATGCGCCATCAAATGCTCGGTGACACAGTAGCCGGCAAACGCCTCGGCACGCTTGGCCTGCTCCGCCTCCTGCCCCATCGACGCCCAGACATCGGTGGTGACCAGATCCGCCTTACGCACGGCAGCGATCGGATCTTCGCTGATACTGATATCGGCACCAAGATGCCGCGCTGCCTGCAGCATCTTGTCGTCCGGCATATACCCCTTCGGGCAGGCGAGTTTCAGGCGATAGCCGAAGGTGACCGCGCCATTGATCCACGAGTGCGCCATGTTGTTGCCATCGCCGATCCACGCCACCGTCTTGCCCTCAATGGCGCCGCGATGCTCCTCATAGGTGAAGACATCGGTGAGAATCTGGCAGGGATGGGTGAGATCGGTCAGGCCGTTGATCACCGGCACCGCCGAATGTTTGGCGAAGTTTTGCACGATGTCATGGCCGTAGGTGCGGATCATCACGCCATCGACCATGCGCGAGAGGACGCGCGCCGAATCGGCGACCGGCTCGCCGCGCCCCAGCTGGGTGGAGGATGCGTGCAGAAACAGCGCGTGGCCGCCGAGCTGATACATACCGACCTCGAAAGAGACGCGCGTGCGGGTGCTCGCCTTGTCGAAAATCATGCCGAGCGTCTTGCCCTTGAGCGGCTGATGCGCTTCGCCCCGCTTCAGCTTCGCCTTGATGAAGGCGGCGCGTTCCAAAATATGGCGCGCCTCTTCGGTGGAGATGTCCAGTAGTGTTAAAAAGTGTCGCATGATGGTTCCTATCTGTTTATATTTGCTTAGAAAATAGCGATGCCAGAATGGTCAACGCCTCATCCACCGCGGCAGCCGAGACATTCAACGGCGGCAGGAAGCGCAGCACATGGCTGCCGGCCAGCAGTATCAACAGCCCCTGTTCGCGTGCTGCGGCCACATATGGTGCCGCTTCGCAGGTTAACGCCATGCCGCAGAGCAGGCCTGCACCGCGCACCGCGCTGATCTCTGGATGGTCATCGGCCAACGCTTGCAGGCCGCTGCGCAGCTGTTCGCCACGCTCGCGCACGTTCTCCAGCAGCTGCTCCGATTCGATCACATCGAGCACCGTCAGCGCCGCGCGGCAGGATAGCGGATTGCCGCCGAAGGTGGAGCCGTGTGTGCCGGGCGCGAATGACACAGCCACCGACTCGCGCGCCGCGATGGCGCCAATCGGCACGCCGCCGCCCAGCCCTTTGGCGAGGGTGAGGATGTCCGGCTGAATGCCGCTCAGTTCATCGGCGCTCAGTTCATAGGCGAACATCGTCCCGCAGCGGCCGATGCCGGTCTGCACCTCATCGAGGATGAGCAGGATACCGTGTTCATCGCAGAGCCGCCGCACCGCCGGCAGATAATCGGGATTGGGCATGTTGACGCCACCCTCGCCCTGCAACGGCTCCAGCATGATGGCGGCGGTATCGTCATCAATCGCTTGCGCCAGCGCATCCAGATCGTTGAACGGCACATGGCAAAAACCCTCCGGCAGCGGATCGAAGCCGGTTTTCACCTTTGTCTGACCAGTGGCGGTGAGGGTGGCCAGTGTGCGGCCGTGGAAGGAGTGGCTGGCGGTGATGATGGTGCGGCGCGATGAGGATTGATCATAAAAATATTTGCGCGCCAGCTTGATCGCCCCCTCATTCGCTTCGGCGCCGGAGTTACAAAAAAAGAAGCGATCCAGACCGGAGAGCTCGGCCAGCCGCGTCGCCAGCTGCTGTTGCAAGGGAATATGAAAAAGATTGGAGCAGTGCAGCATGTTCGCCGCCTGTGAGGTGAGCGCCTGCTGCAGCGCTGGGTGGGCGTGGCCGAGCGTGTTGACCGCAATGCCGGAGATGAAATCGAGATAGCGCTTGCCGACATCATCCCAGACCTCACTACCCGCACCGCGCGTCAGCGTCAGCGGAAAACGGGCATAGGTCTGCATGATGTGAGAATCGGTCGCGGCTGTCATCGGCGCAGTGTAGTGAAGGTGCGTGGCTTGTGCTAGCGGCGAATCGTCTTGTCGGGTGTGATGGTTTGAAAAATGTGCGCGTTCGTCGTCAGTGGCTGGAGGAGGTGCGTGCATTTCAGAGATTGTTCCGCCCTTGGCCAGCCGTTAGCGTCCGGCCTCTCTGAGCGGCGTGGGTCGTTTGGAAGATTGATGCAGGCGCGTGGTTGGTGGTGCATGGATAAAATTATTATTCAGGGAGGTCGCAGATTGACCGGCTCGGTGAAGGCGAGCGGTGCGAAAAATGCGGCGCTCCCGCTGCTGGCCGCTTCGATTCTGGTCGATGGGCCGGTGGTCTATCGGCGTATTCCGCATCTGCGGGATATTTCGACGATGATGACCCTGCTCGCCTGGCAGGGGGCGGATGTCACCTACGATGATCAGCACTGCCTGCATGTCGATACGCGCCCCTCGACCAAGCCGGAAGCCCCCTACGACTTGGTTAAAACGATGCGCGCCTCCTCATTGGTGCTGGGGCCGCTGCTGGCGCGTTTTGGTAGCGCACGGGTGAGCTTGCCGGGTGGTTGCGCCATCGGTGCGCGGCCGATCGATATGCATCTGAAGGGGCTGGAGGCGATGGGCGCCGAGATCGAGGTGGAGCAGGGCGATATTATCGCCCGTGTCG
The DNA here is from genome assembly GCA_027018975.1 of Mariprofundaceae bacterium. Lineage (GTDB taxonomy): Bacteria > Pseudomonadota > Zetaproteobacteria > Mariprofundales > Mariprofundaceae > Mariprofundus. The sequence continues at coordinate 6,740 of JALUXN010000233.1, forward strand.
ATGGGCGACTGCAGGGTGCGCAGATTGTCTTTGATCAGGTGACGGTGACCGGCACCGAGAATCTGATGATGGCGGCGGTGCTGGCGGCGGGGGAGACTACGCTCGATAACGCCGCGCGCGAGCCGGAGATTGTCAATCTGGCCGATTCGTTGCGTGCGCTGGGTGCGCGGATTGAAGGCGATGGCAGTAATCGCATCACTATTTGCGGCGTGGAGCGTCTGCAGGCGGGCGAGATGACCACCATTGCCGACCGTATCGAGGCGGCGACCTATCTGGCTGCAGGGCTGATTACCGGCGGCGATGTCACTGTCACCGGCATCTCGCCAACGCTGTTGGAAGCCTTTCTGGCGCGGGTGAAAGAGGCGGGCGCGACGGTGGAAAGCGGCGACGACTTTATCCGCTGCGCGGCAGAAAAGCGCCTGAAAGCAGTGGATATTCATACCCTGCCGCACCCCGGTTTTCCGACCGACTTGCAGGCGCAGTTCATGGCTTTGATGACGCTGGCCGAGGGCACCAGCGTGGTGCGCGAAACCATTTTCGAGAATCGCTTCATGCATGTGCAGGAGTTGGCGCGCATGGGAGCGGAGATTCGCCTCGATGGCAACACCGCCATTGTCACCGGCCAATCGCGGCTGCAGGGGGCGCAGGTGATGGCGACCGATCTGCGCGCATCGGCGTCGCTCGTCTTAGCCGGTTTGGCGGCGGAGGGTGAGACCACCATTTCGCGCGTGTATCATATTGACCGCGGCTATGAGCGGATTGAAGAGAAGCTGCGGCGGCTGGGTGCATCGGTGGAGCGGCAGAGCGCCAGCGAGAACTGGATGCACGGCGCAAAATTACAGGCGTGATCGGGGAATAGCATGAAAGAGAAGCAGACATTGACCATCGCCCTCTCCAAGGGGCGGATTCTGGAGCAGACGCTGCCGCTATTGGCGGCGGCCGGTTTGCAGCCGGCTGAGGATGTGCAGACGACGCGCAAATTGATGGTCGATGGTGATTTTCACGGCCAGCCGGTTCGTTTTTTGATCATCCGCGCTGCTGATGTCTGCACCTATGTCGAGCAGGGAGCTGCCGATCTTGGCATTGCCGGGCGTGATTCGCTGTTGGAGTACCGGCCGCAGGTCTATGAGCCGCTTAATCTCAACATCGGCCGCTGCCGCCTCTGTGTCTGCGGGCCGAAGGCGTTGGTCGAGGCGGGGGCGCCGGCGCGCGGCAGTCGCATCCGTATCGCCACCAAATATGATCATCTGGCCAGTGAATATTTTCTCTCGCAGGGTGTGCAGGCGGAGATTATCCACCTCTATGGTTCGATGGAGCTGGCGCCGTTGGTCGGCATGGCCGAGCGCATTGTCGATCTGGTCGAGACCGGTGGCACACTGCGCGCCAACGGACTTGTCGAGGAGACGACGCTGTATGATATTTCCAGCCGTCTGATCGCCAATCCGGCCAGCTTCGCCACCAAGCGCGAGGCAGTTGGTCAGGTGATTGAAGGATTGCGACAGGCGGTCGAAGGGAACGTTGTGGGAGAAGGGGCATGAGCAAGATTTTGAGACTCGATTCACAGCAGGCGGATTTCGATGCGCAGCTGGAGGCGCTGTTGTGCCGCGAGGCCGATACCGGTGCTGATGTGCAGGGGCTGGTGGCCGACATCCTCGCCGATGTGAAAGCGCGCGGCAATGCGGCGCTGTGTGAATACACCGAGCGTTTTGATGGCTGGGCATGCAGTGCTGAGACGATTGAGATTACGCCCGAGCGGATGGCCAAAGCGTGGGATGCCGTATCGCAGGCCGATCGCGACGCGCTGCAGCTGGCGGCCGATCGTATCCGTGCCTACCACGAACATCAGCGGCAGGAGGATTGGCAATATACCGACGCGATCGGCATGACGCTGGGGCAGCGGGTGACGCCGCTGGATCGGGTCGGCCTCTATGTGCCGGGCGGCAAGGCGGCGTACCCCTCCTCGGTATTGATGAATGCGGTGCCGGCGCAGGTGGCCGGGGTGGCTGAGATTGTCATGGTCGTGCCGACACCGGGTGGCGAGATCAATGAGTTGGTATTGGCTGCGGCGCATGTCTCGGGCGTGCAGCGCGGTTTTGCGGTCGGCGGCGCACAGGCGGTGGCGGCGCTCGCCTATGGTACGGAGACGATTCCGGCGGTGGATAAAATTGTCGGCCCCGGCAATAAATTTGTCGCCGCAGCCAAGCGGCAGGTCTTCGGCACCTGCGGCATCGATATGATCGCCGGCCCCTCCGAGATTGTGGTGGTGGCCGACAAGGGTAATCCGGCGTGGATTGCCGCCGATTTCCTCTCGCAGGCCGAGCATGACGAGGCGGCGCAGAGTATTCTCATCTCCACCGATAAACATCTGCTGGAGCAGGTCGCCAAAGCGATCGAGGCACACCTGAGTGTGCTGCCGCGCAGCAAGATTGCGCGCGCTTCGGCAGAGGGGCACGGCGCGCTGATCCATGTGCAGAACTGGGATGAGGCGGCGGCGGTGGTCAATGTCATTGCGCCGGAGCATCTGGAGCTGGCGCTGGAGGATCCCGATGCGATTCTGCCGTCGATTCGCCATGCCGGCGCGATCTTTATCGGCCACTTTGTGCCGGAGGCGCTGGGCGACTATATCGCCGGTCCCAATCATGTGCTGCCGACCAACCGCACGGCGCGCTTCTCCTCGCCGCTGGGCGTGTATGACTTCCAGAAACGGAGCAGTCTGATCCGCGCTACGGCGGCGGCGGTCGAGGCGATCGGTCCGCAGGCGGCGCATTTGGCGCACCGTGAAGGGTTGCAGGCGCACGCATTAACACTGGAGCTGCGCCTGAAGGCGGCTGAGAAAGAGTCATGATTCGTAACGATATTAAGGCGCTATCGGCCTACCATGTGCCGGATAGCCGTGGCATGATCAAGCTGGACGCGATGGAGAATCCGTTCGATATGCCGGCTGAGCTGCATCGGGCGTGGAT
>JALUXN010000234.1 GCA_027018975.1 Mariprofundaceae bacterium
GTGTGTGCGCAGCAGCCGCACATCCTCCACCCGCTTCACCGCCCGCGAATGGGTGTCGGCGGTAAACTCCTGATCGCGGAAGACGGTCAGCCCCTCTTTCAGACTGAGCTGGAACCAGTCGCGGCAAGTGACGCGGTTGCCCGTCCAGTTGTGGAAATATTCGTGGCCGATCACCGCCTCGATGCTGATGTAATCCTCATCGGTGGCACTCGCCGGCGTGGCAAAGACCAGCCGCGAATTGAAAATATTCAGCCCCTTGTTCTCCATCGCGCCCATGTTGAAATCATCAACCGCCACGATCATGAACAGCTCCAGATCGTACTCAAGGCCGAAGCGCTGCTCATCCCAACGCATGGCGCGTTTCAGCGAAGCCATGGCATGGTCGCAGGCGTCGAGATGGTGCGCTTCAGTAAAGATGCGCAGCGTTACATCCTTGCCGGAGGCGGTGATAAAGTGATCCTCGACCATGGCCAGATCGCCCGCCACCAGCGCGAAGAGGTAGCAGGGCTTGGCAAATGGATCATGCCACTCCGCCCAGTGCCGACCATCGGCCAAGCTACCGCTGCCGACCGGATTGCCATTGGAGAGCAGCACCGGGCAGCTCGCCCGATCCGCCTCGATGCGTACCCGGAACGGCGCCATCACATCGGGGCGATCCGGATAGTAGGTGATGCGGCGGAAGCCCTGCGCCTCGCACTGGGTGCAGTAGTTGCCGCCGGAACGGTACAACCCCTCCAGCGCTGTGTTGTTGGCCGGATCGATGCGCGTGGTGATGGTCAGCTCGAATGTTGCCGGTGGCTGGCGGAGGGTTAGCCCGTCGGCATCGCAGCGATACGCCGACGCTTCCAGCGCATCGCCATCCAGCTCGATGGCGAGTAGTTCAAGCTCATGACCATCGAGCCGCAACGGTGCATCAACAGGCGTGTCATCGGCGCGGCGGTAGCTGACGCGCGAGACTACCACCGTGGCGCTCGGCTCCAGCTTGAAGGTGAGCGATACCGCATCGACCAGAAATGGCGGCGGCGTGTAGTCTTTCAAATAGATGGTCGATGGCGTCGTCATTCGGTAGATCCAAGCTGATCACCAACGGTCAGCTGCGCCCCGCGCAAGAAGTCGGATGCCGCCATTGCCCGTTTCCCCTCCGGCTGCAGTGTGTCGATCCGATAACTGCGCCCATCGCCACAGGCGACAGTGAGCCCGTCATCGAGCGCCACGATCGTGCCGGCTGCCTCGCCGTGTGAAACCTCCGTCGCGCGCCCTGCAATGATCTTCAGCCACTTGCCACCCAGCTGCGTGCGCGCGCCCGGTTTGGGCGAAAAGCAACGCACCCGCCGATCAATCGCCGCCGCATCCGCCTGCCAATCGATCACCCGCTCCGCATTGGTGATCTTCTGCGCATAGGTCACCCCCGCCGCATCCTGCGCTACCGGCTGCAAGCCATCGGCAATCTTGGGCAAGGTCGCTACCAACAGCTCCGCGCCGAGCGGCGCCAGCTGAAACCAGAGCTCGCTGCCGGTGGTGGTGTCACTGATCGGCAGGGTGGCGCGGGCATAGACGCCGCCGGTATCGAGTCCCTCCTCCATATGCATAATGCAGACGCCGGTCTCGCGATCGCCGGCCAGCAGACTGCGCTCAATCGGTGCG
>JALUXN010000235.1 GCA_027018975.1 Mariprofundaceae bacterium
GCTGACCTTTGTGCACAAATACACCCGTTTCGAAAACCATATTTCCGCCGGATTTGATGACTGATATCGGATTGTTGCTGCGTCGTTGTTGTGAGGCTGTAAAGAAAAAGGATTCGTAACGCTTGAGTAACAAAATGGTGGGGCTACCATTTTGTTACTCAAGCGTTGGGTGTTCGCAACGCGACTAGCGGGCAAACCGTGGGCGATCTGAACAGTTACAAGGATGCAAGTCGTAACCCCCTGATATTTATGGACCGATGTCCGGAACCGAACAGGAGACCTTCTCGTTACGAGTAGATTGACCGGTGAAATAATGCCCGATCAAAACATCCGATATCGCCAAAATCACTGCAAACAGCGTTTACGCCCGATTTTGGCCGACGAATGGCGTTGACTGAGACCTCATGTCGGATTTGGGGGGCTCAACGGTGAATTGATTTACCTCATTGGCGTCGCTACCATTCGCGCCGTTCGAGAAGGGTGGTTGTTATTTAATCATCGGTGTAACTCAAGAGTTACTCATCGGCAAAGTGGAGAGATGGCTGAGCGGCTGAAAGCGCGCCCCTGCTAAGGGTGTATAGGTTAAAAACCTATCGAGGGTTCGAATCCCTCTCTCTCCGCCATTTTCCAGATACACACTGAATCTTTCGCTCATATGTGAGTCTCCAGAAGTTCCGGCTGTCTCCTCGATGGTTCGGATTGTCATAAGATGCTGGACAGCAGCGGATGAAGTATGCTCTCTTTCCGTGATGGTAAGGTGGTTGTTGGGGCTCTGGTTGCTGTTGTTCTGCACGGTGATTTGCGCGCCGCTCGATGGGGTGGCGGCATCGGTGGGCGTTCCGGGGTGGCAGCGGTTACAGACAACTGCGGCGCGAGACCGGACTCGGGCGGTGCAGTTGGCGCGTGCGGGCCAGTATGATCCGGCCATTGCCTTGCTGAATCCCTACCTGCGCTATCCGCATCGGTTTCCGCATGTGGTCAACGACTACATCACCATTCTCAATTGGTCGCGCGCCCATTGGGATAGTATCCGTTACTGGAGCCACCACGAGCGGGCGATCAAGCTGCCGCTCTATGCGCGCATGGCGCTGGCGGACTCCTATTTTCAAATTGGTCACTACCACGCCGCCGAGATCATCTACTCGACCACACTGCAGTTCTTCCCCGCCCACCAGCCGGCGGCGGTGGGGGTGATCCGTTCGCTGCTCAAGATGGGGCAGCACCACAAGGCCTATCTGCAGACGCTCGACTTTCATCGCACAGTGTTGGCGCACCACGCCTCGGACGCGCTGGCTGAAATCGGCTGGGCGTTCTACCGGCTGAAGCAGTACCAACACGCGGTGAAGATTTTTGAGCTCGCGTACGGGCAGAACCGGCATCACCTGCAGGCCAATGTCGGGCTGATCTACTGCCACATCTGGCTGCATGAGATGGAGCAGGCGGGCGCACTGTTGGCGGCGGGGGAGGCACGCTTTGGCAGGGCGGCCGATTTCCTCTATGCCAAGGCGTTTTATGCCGAGCGCATGGGCGATGCGTGGGTTGCGCTGGAGAGCTATACGCGGATTCTGGCGCAGCATCCTGATGACCGCGTAGCGCGCAGAGGGCAGCTGCAAAACATGGCAAAACTGGGCGCAGTCACGCAG
>JALUXN010000236.1 GCA_027018975.1 Mariprofundaceae bacterium
TACAGAGCGATAGAAGGCTGCGAAGAGGAAGATGATCAGCAGGCTGAGGGCGAGGATCATCAGCTTGATGTTGGTCTGTTTGACCAGGCTAGCGGAGATGCGCTGCTGCAGTGCATCGCGGATGTGTTGCAGGGTAATGCGGTTGAGCTCGTGCCCCTGACTGATGGCATCGGTGCCGAGGGCGAAGAAGCGGTTGGGGGAAACGCTGAAACGACTGCTGTGCAGTTGCTGTTTGGCGACGGTGGTGAAATTGCGCGTGGCGGTGGCGAAGTGGTTGGTCATCGCTTGGATGGTTGGTTGATCGGGGGTGGCGGCGATGATGTCGGTGAACTCTTTGAGCAGCAGAGAGATTTTGCTGATGTGGGTGGTCAGTGAGAAGCGCTCTGCGTTGCTGATCTGCTGCTTGGCAATGGCTCCGGCGCCGATACCGCGCAGCTGACCAATCTCCTCAAGCAGCTTCGGCAGGATTTCGATCTGAGATGCCAGTAGATTGTGGATGGCTGGTGTCGAATCGAAGGCGAGGTGGGTCTGGCTGGCGACTTCGCGGATGTGTTGGTTGAGCAGCAGGATCGCTTCGGTGTGCAGCTTCCAAGCGGTGGCGGGGTCGATCTGTTGGCTGGTGATAGTGTGCCAGCGATCGAGGATTTTCGGCCAAGTGGCGGGAATGTCGATCTCGCTGGCGTGCAATCGGTCAATGCGGGCATTTTCGGCGAAGAGCTGGTCGATCTGCTCTCGCTTGGATTGCAGCAGCAGGGTGAAAAGCGATGGGTCGCGCAGATGGGCGTTGAGCATGCCGCGATGTTCGGGGATCGCTTGCGCCAGTTTGGAGGTCTCGATGATGTGTTGAATGCCGATGATTTTGAGTTCGGCTTGATCGATCTGTTGTTGGTTGAGGGTGAGGGCATTCCAAGCGAGGATGATAAGCGGGATGAAGAAGATGGTGCTGATCAGGGTGAATTTCTGCGGATATTTGAGTCGATACATCAGCTGGATGCCGGCATGCAGCAGCGGTTCGCGCAGGTAGAGCAGGTCGAGTAGTACCCAAGCGAGCAAGATAAGTAGCATGGCGGTGAAGATGGAGATGGAGGCGTAGTGGGCGTATTCGCGCGGAATCTCTTGCAGGCAGTTGATGCTGATGCCGAGGATGCCGATCAGCACGGCGAGCATGATCAGGGCGTGGACAATGCTGGCGCGGCGTTCGGAGTGTGCTTCGTTGGCTAGCGACATCAGGGCGATGCTGATGATGATCAGGCCGAAGGCGGTGACCGAGGACATACGGCCGGGAAAGGGGCTGGTGAGCTGGTGGCCGGCAGCGTGGACGAAGAGCTGGTCGATGCCGAGTGAGATGTGAAAGATATCTTGCGCCAACGAGAGGCTGGCGAAGATCAGGACAATGCCGCCGATCAGCAGACGCAGGCGGCAGGTGAGGCGGTTGGCGGTGTGGGTGAGCTGTTCGGGTGGTAGATGCGGTTTGATTTTTGGTAACCAATAGCGCGGGTGAAGAGCAGCAACGGCCAGCAAGAGGAAGCAGATGGCGGTGTTGAAGGTCATGTTGGCGATCGGCGGTAGCCAGCGGGCGAGCGGATCGTGCAGGCCGGTGATCCAGCCAAGTAGGGCGATGGAACTGATGACCAGCACAG
>JALUXN010000237.1 GCA_027018975.1 Mariprofundaceae bacterium
GGCCGGTTTTGCTGCGGTGTTAATGTTGGTAGGGGCGCGCGGTCAGGTGGGTGAGCAGGCGGCTCAGGTAGGGCTTGAGCTGCTGGCGCGGCACGACATCGTCGATCAGACCATGCTCGAGCAGAAACTCCGCGCGTTGGAAGCCCTCCGGCAACTTCTCGCCCACCGTCTCCTGAATCACACGCGGACCGGCAAAGCCAAGCAGCGCATTGGGTTCGGCGAGAATCACATCGCCCAGCCACGCCACCGACGCCGATACTCCACCCATGGTCGGATCGGTGAGCAGGCAGATGAAGGGGAGCTTGGCATCGTTGAGCTGGTTGACCACCGCCGAGGTCTTGGCCATCTGCATCAGTGATAGCACTCCCTCCTGCATGCGTGCGCCGCCGGAGGCGGTGACCAGCAGATAGGGCGATTGCTGCACCAACGCCCGCTCCATGCCGCGGACAATCTTTTCACCGGCCACCGAGCCCATGCTGCCGCCCATGAAGGGGAACTCGAAAATGGAGGCGGAGAGGGTGCGACCATCAATCTCGCCGAGGTAGTTGCGTACCGAATCCTCCGCACCCGCCTTCTTGGCGGCATCTTTCAAGCGGTCGCGATAGCGTTTTTTATCCTTGAAATTGAGCGCATCCTCCGACTTCAGGCCGGTATCCTGCTCGCTGAAGCTGCCGGCATCGAAGATCTGCGTCGCCCGCTCGGCCGCACTCACACGCAGATGATGTCCGCACTTCTGGCAGACATTCAGCGCCCGCACCAGCTCCTTGTTGTAGAGCGCCTCCGAGCAGTTCGGGCACTTCACCCACAACCCCTCGGGCGAACCGGAACTGTTCGATTTCAAGATATTTTTCGGTGATTCGATTAAGCGTGTAAACCAACTCATAAATGCAATCCTCGTGTGCTGCCTGCAGCGCGGCGCTACAGCAGCAGCTCATCCACCTGTGTGAGCATGCGCAGATGCGGGACATCCAACGCCTCGATCTCGGCAGTCATGATATTCAGTGACTCCGGCTTCATATGGTAGAGATAGACCGGCACCCTACCCAATGCATCGAACTTTTTCAGGTCGCGCATCATCGCTGCCGGTGTCTGATGGCCGCTCTTATCCGCCAACCACTGATATTCGTTGGGAAACGAGCAGTCCATAATGACCGCGCGCAGATTGGGCTGCGCGTTGGCGATCTCCCAGATGCGGTCTGTACAACCGGTATCAGCGGTGTAGATCAGCTGCTTGCCATGCGCATCGATCAAAAATCCAGTACAAGGCACCGGGTGATTGACCGGAATCGCCGTCACCGTCACCCCGTCGATCTCAAACGGCTGTTCGGGATGGATGTCGTGCAGGCGCAATGTTGGGTCTTCCGGTGAAGGGATGCGGGTGAAGTCGGGCCAGATATGTTCGTTGAGAAAATGGCGGCGCAGCACGGCGTTGTTTTCCGGCAAGCTGTGGATGGTGATCATGCTGTTGCTCATATCACCGCCCATGCATCGCAGCGCACGATTATCAGCCAGCAGCGCAATATCCTTGATATGATCCAAGTGGGTGTGCGAGAGACAGATGTGGCGAATCGCATACTGCTCATCGAGCGACAACCCTTCAGCCGGCGAACCGGCATCGAGCAGGATCGAGTCGTTAATCAAAAAAGAGGTGAGCCGGAAGCCGATCAGTTGACCGCCATAACAGCCGAGTACCTTGACCCTCACCCGGCATCTCCCCCGCGCGCCTGATGCACCGCTGTGGCAATATCTGCGGCGGCCTCCTGCAGGGCGGCAACCGGATCATCCGCCATCGCCACCGTGGTGACAAAGTGGCTGCCGACCACCACGCCATCAGCAAAGCGCGCCACTTCGGCCGCCTGCGCCGCCGTCTTGATGCCGAAGCCGACACAGACCGGCATCTCGGTGGCCGCCTGAATATGGGCGACCTTATCGTGAATCTCGGCAATATCGCCCATATCGGCGCCGGTGATGCCGGTCAACGAGACGTAGTAGATGAAGCCGGAACCATGCTCGCCGGCCAGCGCAATGCGCGCATCGGGCGAGGTGGGAGAGAGCAGCAGGATACGATCGAGCTGATGGGCGCGCAGCACCGCGTCGCAGATCGCCCCCTCCTCGGGCGGAATATCGACCAGCAGCACGCCATCGACGCCCGCCGCCTGCGCCCGTTCGGCAAACTGCTCGAAGCCCATCGCATAGGGGACATTGGCGTAACCCATCAACACAATGCCCAGCTCCGGATGCGCTGCGCGCACATCGCGGGTGAGCGCGAACACATCATCGATATGGGTGCCGGCGGCCAGCGCGCGTTCACTGGCGGCCTGGATTACCGGCCCGTCGGCCATCGGATCGGAGAAGGGCATGCCGATCTCCAGCAGATCGCACTGCGCCGCCAGCGTGAGCAGCAGCTCACGGCTCAGCTCTGGATTTGGATCGCCGGCGGTCAAATAACCGATCACCGCGCTGCGATCCTCAGACCGGCAGCGCTCAAACAGGGCGTTCAGACGTGAACTACTCATGCCGCACCCCCATCCTGCACACTTCCATCGATCTGATCACCGAGCAGCTCAAACACCGTGCCCATATCCTTATCGCCGCGGCCGGAGAGGTTGATCAACACAATCTGATCCGGCGTCATCTCCGCCGCCATGCGCAGGCCGGCGGCAATGGCGTGGCTCGACTCCAGCGCCGGAATAATCCCTTCACAGCGGGTCAACAGCTGCAGCGCCGCCAGCGCCTCATCGTCGGTCGCCGCATCGAGCTGCAGACGCCCTGCCTCCAGCATCGCCGCCAGCTCCGGGCCGACACCGGGGTAGTCGAGGCCGGCGGAGATACTGTGGGTGCCCTGCACCTGCCCCTCCGCATCCTCGAGCAGATAGCTCAAGCTGCCGTGCAAAATGCCCGGCTTACCGACTGCCAGTGACGCAGCATGCGCGCCGCTCTTCAGCCCGTGACCACCGGCTTCGACCGCTACCAGCCGTACATCTCGATCATCGTAGAACGGGTGCAGCAGACCGATCGCATTGGAGCCGCCGCCAACACAGGCGACCGCCACATCGGGCAATCTGCCCGCCTGCGCCAAACACTGCGCCCGCGCCTCCTGCCCGATCACGGTGTGGAACTGGCGCACCATCAGCGGGAAGGGGTGCGGGCCGGCGGCTGTACCGAAGATGTAGTAGGTGTCTTCACAGTTGGCCACCCAGACACGCAGCGCCTCATTGACCGCATCCTTGAGCGTCGCCGTACCGGAATCGACCGGAATCACCTCGGCACCGAGCAGCTTCATGCGGAATACATTGGGCGCCTGGCGACGAATATCCTCGCGCCCCATGTAGATGGCGCACTCCATGTTGAACATCGCCGCCACCGTTGCCGTCGCCACGCCATGCTGGCCGGCTCCGGTCTCAGCGATCACCTTCCGCTTGCCCATGCGCCGCGCCAGCAGTGCTTGGCCGATGGTGTTGTTCACCTTGTGGGCGCCGGTGTGGTTGAGATCCTCCCTCTTCAGGTAGATCTGCGCGCCGCCCGCTTCGGCGGAGAGGTGTTTGGCGTGGTAGAGCGGCGTCTGGCGGCCGACGTAGTTTTTCAGCAGATCGAGCCGCTCGGCGTGAAAGGCGGGATCTGCCCAGGCGGCGAAGAAGGCATCCTCGATCTCCTGCAGCGGCTGCATCAGCGTCTCGGCGGCAAAGCGGCCACCGAACTGACCGAAATGGCCGCCGGCATCGGGGGCGTGCTTGATCTCCAGATCATACTGGGCGGCGAAATCCGCATTGAAATCAGCTTTGAGATCATTGGCAAAATCGACAGGTTGTGACGGCAACGAAGGCTCCTTAAGCCGGGCTGTTCACGGCGTGGACAAAGGCGCGCATTTTGTCCACATCTTTCAAGCCGGGCGACTGTTCAACGCCGGAGGATACATCCAGCGCAAACCATTGGCGAATCTGCATCGCCTCGCGCACATTCTCGACACTCAGGCCGCCAGCTAGGCTGAGCGGATAGTCGTGGCGGAAATCGCGCAACAGCGACCAGTCAAAGCGTTGCCCCGCGCCGCCATAGACACCTGCCGGCGCCTTGGCATCGAGCAGCAGCGGGCAGTGGTAGGCGGCAGCACGCTGCAGATCTGCCCGGCTCTCCACGGCGATCGCCTTGAGTACCCGCCGCCGCTGCGCGGCGCAAAAATCGGGCGTCTCATCGCCATGCAGCTGAATCACACCCAGCGGCACCGTCTGCAGCACCTCGGCGATCAACGCCTGACTCGGATTGACAAACAGACCCACCGCCGAGACAAACGGCGGCAACTTGCGAATAATGGCCGCCGCACGCTGCGGCTCGATATAGCGCGGAGATTTCTCGTAAAAGACAAAACCGACGGCATCCACCCCCAGCGCAGAAGCCGCCAGGGCATCCTCCAGCCGGGTAATGCCGCACACCTTGATGCGTGTGCGTGTCGCACCATCTGTCATACGCATGCCAGCACCCTACGTGGCACAGACCACGATGCCAAATCGTTCGCACACCAATCGATCGCCACCAGATCAGGCATGGCCGATCTGGCTGGATAACTGGCTGCGCTCAATCCCCATGCTCAGTGCTGCGTACTGCCAGCGCGCTGCCGGCGGCTCATGGAAGAGCAGTTGCTCACTGGCCGGCGCAATCAGCCAATCATTATTGGCCAGCTCCTCCTCCAATTGACCACCGCCCCAGCCGGCATAGCCGAGGATCAGCAGATAGTTCGACGGCCCCTCATCGCGTCCCAACGCCTCGAGCAGATCGCGCGAAGCGGTCAGATGCAGGCGCTTGGAGATCTGCATGGTCGATTCGTAAATATAGTGGCTATCGTGCAGCACAAAGCCGCGAAAGGTGTCCAGCGGACCACCCTCATAGACCGGCTGCCCAATCGGACGGCTGAGGGTGATGTTGAGATCCTGCAATACATCATCAACAAGAATCTGCTGTGGCCGGTTGACCATCAGCCCCATACACCCCTCTTCGTCATGGCTGCAGACAAGAATCACGCTATCCTGAAAGCGAGCGTCCTGCATCGTAGGCATGGCAAGCAGCAACTGGCCACGCAGCCCCTGCAGATGCGTCACCATCGGCAACTACTGCGGCACATCGCTCATCCGTATGGCCATGCGGATCGCCGCCAGCAGACTGCTGCAGGAGACAGCGCTGCTGCCGACTTTATCCAGCGCCGTGCCGTGATCGACGCTGGTGCGCACAAACGGCAGACCGAGGGTGATATTAACTGCATCGCCAAAACTGAGCGTCTTCAGCGGAATCAGTGCCTGATCGTGATAGCAGCAGATCATCGCATCGTAATGACAGCGAACCGGCGCGGAGAAGAGCGTGTCGGCCGGCATGGGGTCGGTGATATCGATCCCCTGTTGTCGAGCCGCGGCGGCGGCGGGCGCCAACAACTCGATCTCTTCGCGGCCGAAATGCCCCTGCTCACCGGCATGCGGATTGAGTCCACAGAGGGCAAGCTTCGGCGCTGCAATGCGAAATCGACTGCGCAGATCGTGATCGATGATCGCAATGCAGCGGAGGCTCTCCTCGATCGTGATCTGATCGGCCACATCGCGCAGCGCCATATGGGTGGTCAACAGCGCCACCCGCAGCTGATCGGAGGCGAGCATCATCACAAAATCATCACTCTGGGAGCCCTCCGTGTGGGTGGCGGCAAGGTGGGCGAGAAACTCGGTATGACCGGGAAAGTTGAAGCCGGCACGCCGCAACACCGCCTTCTCAATCGGCGCGGTGATCATTGCTGCGGCTTGCCTGTGCAGACACGCCAGCGCCGCCGCTTCGATGCAGCCGACCACCTGCGCCGCAGTGGCGCAATCCGGCTTTCCGGGAGTGACCTGCGCCGTGGCCGGATGCGGATTCCAGCAAACCAACCCCGCCGCAGCCGGGTGCTTGGCTGCGACTGCCGCCGCCAGTGTGGGATACTCAAACAGCGGCACGCTGATGCCGATCGCCGCTGCGCGCTCAACCAGCCAAGCTGCCGGCGCCACCACCACCGTCTGCTCAAATAGAGTCGTAGCCTGCTGCCAGCCGCGAATGATGCAGTCCGGACCGATACCGGCCGGCTCACCTACAGTGATCAGGCGCGGCAGCATCACTGTGCAGCGGCAGCGGGGATTTCAGTCAGCTCACGCACGATTTTCCAGCCGTTCACCTCGCGCTCCACCAGCAGCATTTTATGCACATGGTCATCGAGCTGTGCCGAGCGGTAGTGCTGATCAAACTGGATGCGGGCATGGAATGGATCGGTGATAAGGATCTTGGGGTGGGAGAGGGTGATGTTGATAGCGGTATTGGATGTCAAACGCGCCCGCCGCTGCGCGCGCCACGCTGCCAGGTCACGAAAACGTTTGCCGGGCTGAAAATGCTCGCTGTAGTAGGCGAGGTATGCCTCCACATCACGATCAACCCACGCATTACCCCACCCCTCGAGCATGGCACGCAGCGCAGCTTCGCTATCGCCACGATCTGATGTGCCGACAAATTGTGGCGTCGCACTGGCGGCAATACGGGTCGAGCTGTCGCATGGCCTGATCTCGATGTCCGCTTTCGCCTTCAAGCTGGCGATCCAGCGCGGCAGCTGCTCCTGCATCTCCATATTACTGAGAATCTTCTGAATCTTATCGTGATTGGCCGGCAGCGAGTTAGGGTCAACATGGCGCCGTGCCACCATGCGGATGATATGCAGCCCGAACTGGGTCTGCACCACGCCGCTCGTTTCGCCGGGCTGCAGCGCAAAGAGCGCCTGCTCGAACTCCGGCACCATGGTGCCCTTGCGGAACCAGCCGAGATCACCCCCCTTCTCCGCACTCGGCCCCTGCGAGACCTCCTTGGCGCGAGCGGCAAACGCCGCATCGTCGGCGTGTTTCATATCTTTGGCGATCCCTTCGGCGCGGCGGCGGATTTTATCGCGCGTCGCTTCATCGGCATCGGAGGGGATGCGCAGCAGGATATGGCGCGCATGCACCTCATCGTAGCTCTCGCCGGCGCGTATCGGCGCTTTCCAGCGCTCGTCAATCGCCTTGAGAATATGGAAACCGTTGGGGGAACGGATGATGTCGGTGATACCGTTGACCGGCAGCTCCAGCGCCGAGGCAAAGCGCGCAGCGATCCCCCCCTGTGTAAACCAACCCATCACCCCCTGCTGATCACGATCGGACGATTCGGAGTAGGTGGCCACCATGCGGTTGAAATCAGCGCCATCGAGCAGTTGCTGATGAATCATATTCGCCTTGTCACGAATCTCCTTCAGCTGTTCGGGGGTCGGCTCCGGCGGCACCGCCAGAAAGATCTCGGCCAGCTGCACTTCGCGGCGCGGCTTATCGGAGGCGATATATTTGCGGTAGTACTCGGCGATCGACTCTTCGCTCACCTGCAGCTTGGCGCGCACCTCGGTATCGATCAGTTTACTGATCAGGATCTGGTCACGCAGATTCTCCTTGAAACTGTTAAAGTCGCCACCCTGCTGCTTGATCACCTCCTTCAGCTGCCCGGGCATCAATTTGTTGCGCGCTTCGATATTGGCCAACGCATTGTTGAGCTCCTCCTCATCGACATGCAACTTCTGCCGCTTGGCCTCCTGCAGCTGTACCGATTTGGTGATGCGGTCATCGAGCGAACGGCGGTTGAGGATGGCGATCGAGGGCAACATTTTGACGCCGGAGAGGCGGAGCTTTTGCAAGGTTTCGGCGGTGTCATGATTGACGTCATAGCAGGTGATGATGTCGTTGTTGACGATGGCGGCAATGCTGTCGATGGTCTCCTCCGCAAACGCTGCGGATGAGCAGAACAACAACATGGCAAAACAGATAAAAGCAGGCATGAATTCTCCGGGAATCGATCAGGCGCAGGTCGCCGACAGCGGCCAAGCGCCGCCCGGCAAGCCCGAGCAGGTCGGCAACTATGCCTAAACAGTCGCTGTTAATTCAAGCGACAATTGACCTCGGGCTATCTGTTCGCATACTTTCAGCATCACACGGGCAGGGGAGCAGGATGGCAACTGAGTGCTAAACAGAACAGAACAAACAGGCCGGTTGGCAACTTGACTGCGACATGGATTGTGGCGCTCGGCGCGAGTTATCTGCTGGGGGCGGTACCCTCCGGTCTGCTGCTCAGCAAGTGGCTGGTGCATCGCGACCCGCGCGAGTTCGGCAGCGGCAACACCGGCGCGACCAATGCCATGCGAACCGGTGGCAAGCTGGTTGGCGCGCTCACACTGCTGGCCGACATTGCCAAGGGGGCGTTGCCGGTGGCGGTGGCGCGTTATGCGCAGCTGCCCGAGGCGGGCGTGGCATCGATCGCCATGGCCGCCTTTCTCGGCCACCTGTTTCCAATCTATCTCCGTTTCAAGGGTGGCAAGGGTGTAGCGACGATGCTCGGCGTGCTGCTGCCGTGGCAACCGCTGATCGCAGTGATCGGTATCATTTTCTGGTATGTCATGTTGAAGGTCAGTCGCTATGTGTCGGTGGCCTCGATCGCTGCGGCGCTGGCGCTGCCGCTGCTGATGTGGTGGCTGGATCGCCCCGCACCGGCAGAGGTCAGCGCTGTCGCGATCGCTCTTCTGGTAACGATCAAACACGCCAGCAATATCCAGCGGCTGATTGCAGGTTGCGAGCCTGCAATTCGCTCGTGACGAACGGGAGAAAATCATGAAACAGAGTCTATATCTACCGCTGCTGGCCGCGCTGCTCCTGCTGGCCGGCCTCCATCCAGTGTCGCTGCATGCTGAAGTAGCCCGCAAGCCCGCGGCGATGACTATGGCCGATCTGCGCGATCATTTCCCGCAGCCCTATGTGGTGAAAAAGGGGGACACACTGTGGGATATCGCCAACCACTTTTTCAAGGATCCGTGGAAGTGGGTGAAGATCTGGGAGCAGAATCTCTACATCACCAATCCAGATCTCATCTATCCGGGCAACAAAATATGGTTCGACGGCCAGAAGCTGCGCATCGGCGGCCTGACCAGTGAACGGCCGCATCCGCAGGTGGTGATCAAGCCAGTCCAGCGACTGGAGCATCCGCAGGACTCCGATGCCCTGCGCGTTGCACGGCAGCGGCATGGTTTCTTGAGCCCGCAAGAGATCGACGGCGTCGGCTATGTGCTCGATTCCCGCGATGACCGCCTCAACTACGGCCTGCACGATCCGGTCTATATCAAGCTGCAACAACCGGCCAAGCCGGGAGCGCGTTTTGATGTCTATCGCAGCATCGAACCGTTGGAACACCCGATCACCCACGCGCCACTGGGCATCATGACCCAGCACCTTGGCACCATCCGCATCGACTCGATGCGCCATGGCATCTATCGCGGCACAGTGGTGCGGGCTTTTGAGGAGATTTCGCGTGGTGATCGCCTGATGCCGGCCAAGCCGGTCGCGCCCGATTTCCATGTGCGCAACGCTCCCGCACAGCTGTTGGGCAACGTCATCTATATCCGTCACCATGCCCATGAGGCGGGGGCACATCAGCTGATCGCCATCTCGCTTGGCCTGGCTGACGGCCTCAAACCCGGCCATCGTCTGGCAATATTCCTGGCTGGCCGGGTGATCAACGATGTGGTCGCAGATCATGCCACGCGCCTGCCGGATGAGCAGATCGGTGACATTGTTGTGCTCAAGGCGCAGCAGCATGCGGCGCTGGCGATCATTACC
>JALUXN010000238.1 GCA_027018975.1 Mariprofundaceae bacterium
CGAGATGTAGATAATCGCGATCATACTCAGACCCACCACGAACGGCACAAAGTACTGCGAGGCATCCGGCAACATCGGCAGCGAGAAGCGCAGGAAGCCGTAAGCACCCATCTTCAACAGAATACCGGCCAGAATCACTGATCCCGCCGTCGGCGCTTCGGTATGCGCATCCGGCAACCAGGTGTGCACCGGCCACATCGGCACCTTCACCGCAAAGGCGATAAAGAAAGCGATCCAGATCCAGAACTGCCAATCGAAATCGAACGGATAATCCATAAAGGCGAGGATGCTGAAGGTGTGACCCGCCTTGAAATACATGGCCAGAATAGCGATCAGCATCAGTACTGAACCGGCCAGCGTGTAGAGGAAGAACTTCAGCGTCGCATAGACGCGGTTCTTACCGCCCCAGATGCCGATGATCAGATACATCGGAATGAGCATCGCCTCCCAGAAGAAGTAGAAGAGCACCGCATCCAGTGCGCAGAAGACACCGATCAGCGTCGTCTCCAGCACGAGAAAGGCGATCATATACTCCTTCACCCGTGTCTGAATACACTGCCACGCCGAGATGATGCAGATCACCGTCAACATGCTGGTAAGCACCACAAACGGCATCGAGATACCGTCCACGCCGAGCTGATAGTTGATATGGAAGGTGGAGATCCACGGATGGAACTCCTCAAACTGCATATGCGCCGTGGTTTTGTCGAACATCAGCGCCAGCGGCAGTGTCAGCACAAAAGTGATCACCGAAACAGCCAGACTGACCCAGCGCGCCGCCTGATCACCGCGCACAAATAGCCAGATAAACAGCGCCCCCAGCGTCGGGAAGAAGATACTCCAAGAGAGAATGGGGAAACCCATCACGTTATGTAGTTCCATTGCTGCGTACGCCCCCTTACGCCTTCAACAGCAGGTAGGTGAGCAGGCCGAACACCCCTACCACCATCGCAAATGCATAGTGAAATACCATGCCTGTCTGAATGGCACGCATCCGCGCCGCGCCATTGGCGATCGAATCGATAATACCGCCATGAATAATGCCCTTATCGATCACACCCAGATCCGCCCGTTTCCATAAGAAGTTACCCAAGCCACGCGCCGGGCGGGTGAAGATCTTGTCGTAGAGCTCATCCCAGTACCATTTATTGAGAAGGAAGGTGTAGATCGGCCCGGTCGCCCTAGCCAGCGCCGCCGGCATGGTGCTCTCACGGAAATACATCGCATAGGCCAAACCGATGCCACCCATGGCGAACCAGAACGGCAGCGTCAGCAAGAAGTGGAACGGCCCATGCTCCGCCCCCTCCTCGGCCATGATCATCAACGGATTATGTGCATCCGTGACGAAGATTGCGGAGCCAAAGTAGCCGTTGGCAATCTCAGGATTGGCAATATCGAGACCCAGCACGCCCCATGCACCGGTCACCAAGGCACCCACAGCCAGAATCATCAGCGGCACAGTAATCACCTTGGGCGACTCATGCAGGTGCGATTTGGTCTCCGCCGGCACGCGATCGGAGTTGTGGAAGGTGAGGAAGAACATGCGGAAGGTGTAAAACGCTGTCATGAACACAGCTGTCAGTACTGAGAAGTAGGCAAAATCACCAATCCAGCCCATCTCACGCACACTGACCGCCTCGATGATCAGATCCTTCGACCAGAAACCGGCGAACGGCGGCACACCGGCCAGCGCCAGTCCGGCAATCAGCATGGTGAAATAGGTGATCGGCATATATTGACGCAGCTGACCCATCTTACGAATATCCTGATTGGCCATCACCGCATGAATCACAGAACCGGCGGCAAGGAAGAGCAGCGCTTTGAAGAAGGCGTGGGTCATCAGATGGAAAATGCCGACCGAATAGGCGGAGACACCGCAGGCAACAAACATGTAACCGAGCTGCGAGCAGGTCGAATAGGCGATCACCCGTTTGATGTCGGTCTGCACCAGACCGATGGTAGCGCACATCCAAGCGGTAATCGCACCGACCAGCGTCACCGTGGCCAGTGCCGTCTCGGAGAACTCAAACATCGGTGACAGCCGCGCCACCATAAAGACACCGGCGGTGACCATCGTCGCCGCGTGAATCAAGGCAGAGATCGGAGTCGGACCCTCCATGGAGTCGGGCAGCCAGACATGCAGCGGCACCTGACCCGACTTACCCATCGCGCCGACAAACAGCGCCAGACAGATGAAGGTGATGGCGTCGATCTGCCAATCCATGAAGCTGAGCGTGATATGCTGATCGACAAACGCCGGCGTCATATGAAACACCGTCTGATAATCGATACTGCCGAAGTAGTACCAGACGCCCAAAATACCGATAACAAAGCCGAAATCGCCAATACGGTTGACAATAAAGGCTTTCATGGAGGCGACAATCGCCGACTCACGCTGGAACCAGAAACCGATCAGCAGGTAGGAGAAGAGACCCACCGCCTCCCAGCCGAAGAAGAGGGTGAAAAAGTTGTTGCCCATCACCAGCACCAGCATCGAGAAGGTGAAGGCACAGATATAGGAGAAAAAGCGGGGATAGCCGGGATCGCCATGCATATAGCCGATGGTGTAGATATGCACACAGGCCGACACAATCGTCACTGTCATCATCATGATCGCCGAGAGCGGGTCGATCATCATGCCGGCGGAGACCACCAGCTTACCGGAGATGATCCATGTCCAGAAATTGCCGTTGAATGATGCGCCGTGCAGCACCTGGATAAAGACATGAATCGAAAGCAGCGCTGCCAGAATCACCGAGCCGGAGGTCACCGTGTGGGAGAGCTTCTCTTTCAGCGCCCACCCGAACAGCCCCGCTGCCATCGCGCCGAGCAGCGGCAGCAACGGAATGACGAGCAATTCAGTTGTATTCAGTTCTTGCACGCGACCTCCCCTTTAACCCTGCAACGTGTTGATGTCTTCGACTTCAATCGAACGCCGCAGACGATAGAACGACACCATAATCGCCAGCCCGATCGCCACTTCACACGCCGCCACCGTCAACACGAAGAAGACGAAGATTTGACCGCCCAGATCATGCAGATAGTGAGAAAAGGCGACAAAGTTGATATTCACCGCCAGCAGCATCAGCTCAATACACATCAGAATCGTGATCACATTCTTACGATTGAGAAACAGGCCGATCACACCGAGTGAAAAGAGTGCCGCGGCCACCACCAGATAATGAGTCAGATCAATCATTACATCCTCACCTTGCGCACACGATCTTCGCGACGCACCTTCACCTGCGCATTGATATTCTGATATTTCGCATCTTTACGTTCACGAATCACCAGCACCACCGCACCAATCAGCGCCACCAGCAGAATCACCGCCGCCACCTCAAAGCCGAGCAGATACTTCGTATAAAGCACCTTGCCGATCTCCTTGGTATTGTTCACATCCTGCGCCAGATGCGCCGCCGTGGCGTGAACATCGGCAGTAAAGACCCCCGAATTGGCTGCGGCGATAAACTCGACCAGCAAAATCACCGCAATCATGCCGCCCAGCGGCAGATATTGCAGAAAGCCCTCGCGCAACATCGCCACATTCACCTCAAGCATCATGATAACGAACATGAACAGCACCATCACCGCGCCGACATAGATCAGAATCAGCACAATGCCGAGGAACTCCGCATCGAGCATGAAAAAGAGGCCGGATGCGTTGAAGAAGCAGAGGATCAAAAACATCACCGAGTGCATCGTGTTCCGCGACACCACCACCCCGATGCCGGCAACGATCGACAGACCGGCAAACAGGTCAAAAAAGAGTGTTTCGAGCATCTCCCCTCCTAACTCAACTGTACGGCGCGTCGGCGGCGATATTCGCAGCGATCTTCTTCTCGTGACGATCGCCATTGGCCAACAACATCTCTTTGGTGTAATAGAGTTCACCGCGTGTCTCGGTGGCGTACTCAAACTCCTGCGTCTCAACAATCGCATCGACCGGACACGCCTCCTGGCAGAAGCCGCAGTAGATGCACTTGGTCATATCGATGTCGTAACGGGTGGTACGGCGCGAACCATCCTCACGCTCAGCCGACTCAATCAGAATCGCTGTCGCCGGGCAGACCACCTCACACAATTTGCAGGCGATGCAGCGCTCCTCGCCCGACTCATAGCGGCGCAGCGCATGCAAACCGCGAAAACGGGGCGAGAGCGGTGTCTTCTCTTCCGGATACTCCACCGTGATCTTCTTCTTGAAGAGATAGCGACCCGTGACCGACAAGCCGATCAACAGCTCCCACAAAAACCAAGTCTTAAACGCACGTTTCAGCATCGACTACCTCCACGCCAGCCAGAAATTGATGATCCCATCCAACCCCGGCGTATAGATAAACAGCCCGACCACGAAGATCCAACCCAGCGTCCACGGCAGGAAAATCTTCCAGCCCAAGCGCATCATCTGATCGTAACGGTAACGCGGGAAGGTGGCACGGAACCAGATAAAGACAAAGATCAAAAAGGCGGTCTTACCGAGCAACCAGACCGTACCCGGAATCACATCGAGTGCCGGAATCGGCGCATACCAGCCACCAAGGAAGAGAATGGAGGTCAGCAGACTGATCAGAATCATCGCACCATACTCGGCCAGCGAGAAGGTGGCGAACCACATGCCGGAATATTCGGTGTAGTAACCGGAGACCAGCTCCTCGGTCTCGGTCAAATCGAACGGGGTACGCCCGGTCTCGGCACAGCCGGAGATGAAGAAGACCAGCAGCATCGGGAAGAGCGGAATCATATACCAGTGCAACAGACCGCCAGCCTGCGCGTGGACAATATCGGCCAGATTGAGCGAGCCGGCCAGCATCATCACCGTCACCAGTCCAAAGCCCATGGAGATCTCATAAGAGATCATCTGACAGGTGGAGCGGATCGCGCCGACAATCGGATATTTGGAGTTCGATGACCAGCCGGCCATCAACACGCCGTAGATCGACAGCGAGGAGATCGCCATCACGTAGAGCAGCCCGACATTGAGATTGGAGACCGCCATCACATGCGGATGCCCCCAGATGCCAAAGAGCGACGTCTCACCGAACGGCACCACGGCAAAGGCGATCAGTGCCGGCACCAGCGACAGCAGCGGCGCGGCTACGAAGAGCACGCGGTTGGCCTGTGTCGGAATAATGGTCTCTTTGAGGAAGAGTTTCAGGCCATCGGCCAGCGGTTGCAGCAGACCGGCAGGCCCCACACGGTTACAGCCCTGACGCACCTGCACCCAGCCGATAATACGGCGTTCCATGTAGGTGATATAGGCCACCGACAACGCCACCGGCGCGGCAATCGCCAAGATCTCCAGTGCCCAGATACCGGCCTGAATCGCCATATCCATCGCGCTCATGAGCGTCCCCCCTCAATCGATGCGACCGACACATCGGAGAGATCACCGGCCACACCCCGTTTGGCGATAAACAGCACGCCCGGCGATACATCCTCGCGCGTACCGATCTCATAACGCGCCTCACCGAGGAAGGTGCGCACGGTATGTTCGCCCGCCTCCAGCCCCAGCGATTGCAAGGTGTCGGGATGCACCAGCAGATCATCGAGCGCATGAATGCGCCCCGCTTCACTCAACAGCGCTGACGCACGCGCCCACATCCCTTCGCGGTAGAGCGAGTAGCGGCTGACCACATCCAGATCAAACGCATCGGAGGGTTTCGCGGGCAGATAATCGACATTGCGGTTGCGGCGCGGCTTGAGCAGCACCTGATCGATCGTGCCAGCTTTCCACGCCTCACCCAGCTCCGGCAACTTCTCGGCAACCACGGCGCGCAGTTCATCGAGGCTCACCACCGGCACTTCGCCACCCATCACCTGCACCAGACGCATCATCACCTTCCAGAGCGGCCGCTCCTCACCGAGCGACTTGATCGGCTGACTGGCCACGCGCACACGCCCCTCCATGTTGACAAACGTCCCCTCAATCTCGGAGTAAGCCGCCGCCGGCAGCTGCACATCAACACGATCGGCCAACTCGCCGGAGATGGAGCCGATCTGCACCACCGGCACCTTATCAAACGCCGCCTTGGCCGCCGTCGGGAAGAGACCATCGCCAATCGGATCACTACCGATCACAATCAACGCATCCAGTTCACCGGCGCTGGCTGCGGCAAACAGATCGCCGGGGCTCACCCGCACATCGCCATGCGTGGCCGACAGCACCTGTCGGTTCATCCCCTCCGGCAGCAGATTGCGCCCATCACTCTCACTCTCGGCATGACCGCAGGCGCGCATCAACAGATCCAGTCCATGAATCAAGGCAGCCGCATCTTCATGCGCACGGATCTCTTCACCCACCAGCAGCGCGCAGCCATCGCTCAGCAGCGCATCGGCGAGGATCTTGCCCGCCTCATGACGCTCCGGCACTGCCGCCATCCACGCCTCAAATCCGGAGGCCTGCTTGCCCACTTCGCTCACCTGCTCCATGGCGCGGGCAATCACCGCTGCCCAGTCACGCGGACGAATCAACGCATCGCGATCAATCTGCATATCGGTGCGGTAGTTCATGGCGCCGATACGGGAGACCGGCTTACCGGCACGGCCACGTTTGCGCAGTCGCTGCATCACCAACGGCAGGCGCTGGCGTAGATCAGAACCGATCACCACCACATGATCCGCCGCCTCAATCTGCGCGGTAGTCATGGAGAAGCCCTCTTCAAAGGCAAAGGTACGCATATCGCGGCGATGCAAGCCGTAGGCGATCTTCGCCTCCGGGAAGAGCGCATCGCGCATCAGACGGATCGCCGTCTGCCCCTCGATACTCCAATCCGGTGAAAAGAGGATGCCGACACGCTTATCTTTGAGCAGCTCCACCGTCTTGGCGAAAGCATCATCCCAGCTCGCTGCCACCAGCTGCTCGCCTTGGCGCAGCTTCGGCTGCAAAATACGGTTGTCGGAACGGAACGCATCATAAACATAGCGACCACGGTCGCAGATCCACGGCTCCGGACTATCCTCGATCGGCTGGATGCGCACCACCACATCACCGCGCGACTCGATCTGAATATCGCAGCCGTGCGGACACTGGGTGCAGGTGCTCTTGTGTCGATCCAACTCCCACGGGCGGGAGACATCATGCGACGGCTTGTCGAGCAGCGCACCGACCGGGCAGATATCGGGCAAGTTACCAGAGAGTTCCGACTCCAGCGCCTCTTCCACAATGCCGGCGATGGTCATGTGATCGGCACGGTTGAGCACACCAATATCACCGGTACCCGCCACCTCATCGGCAAAACGGACACAGCGGGTGCAGTGGATGCAGCGGGTCATGCAGGTGTTGACGAAGGGGCCGAGCTCATAGTTGATCACCGCCCGTTTCGGCTCCGCATAACGGCCACGCGAAGCGCCATGTTTGACAGTGTAATCCTGCAGTTTGCAGCTGCCGCCCTGATCGCAGACCGGGCAGTCGAGCGGATGGTGGATGAGCAGGTACTCCATGATCATCTCACGATCTTTCTTCAACCCTTCCGTCTGCGTCTTGACCTTCATCCCCTCGGAGACCGGCGTGCAGCAGGATGCAGCAGGCTTCGGCCACCCCTCAACCTCGACCAGACACATGCGGCAGTTGGCCGCCACGGAGAGCTCGGGGTGGTAGCAGAAGTAAGGCACATCCACGCCATGCTGGCGGCACGCCTCCAGAATACTGGTACCCGGTGTGACTTCGACTTCTTCGTCGTTAATAAACAGATAGGTCATGCCGATTTCTCCGCCAGACGAGCCTTCACATCTTCAGGGAAGAACTTCAATAGAGAGAGTACAGGTGCCGCAGCACCCTCCGCCAACGCACAGATGGTGCGGCCGGCCATATGCTGGGCAGCATCGTGCAGCACATCCACGTCATCCGCTGTGCCAGCACCGCCCTGCACACGTACCATAATGCGATCCAGCCAGCCCGTACCTTCGCGGCACGGCGTACACTGACCGCACGACTCATGCGCATAGAAATGAGAGAGGCGGCGCGTCAAGGCAACCAGATCGGCTGTCTCATCCATCACAATCACTGCGCCGGAACCGAGAAACGAGCCCGCCTTCATAATATCATCATAGGTCAGCGGTACATCGTAGTGCTCCGCCGTCAGCCACGGCGTCGATGAGCCGCCGGGGATAATCACCTTCGGCACCGTCCCATGCTGCAGACCGCCGCAATACTCCTCGATCAGCACCTTCATCGACGTGCCCATCGGCACCTCATAGTTACCCGGCTTGTTCACATGGCCGGAGACAGAGAAGATCTTGCAGCCGGTGTTGTTGGGGATGCCGATCGCCGCGTGCCACTCGCCACCATGCTTGAGAATCGCCGGCACCGTCGCCAATGTCTCCACATTGTTGACCACTGTTGGGCAGGCGTAAAACCCCTCCACCGCCGGAAATGGCGGCTTGAAGCGCGGCCGCCCCGGCTTACCTTCGAGCGACTCGATCAGCGCCGTCTCTTCACCGCAGACATAAGCACCGGCACCGCGATGCACCGTCAAATTCATCGAATAGTTGGTGCCAAGAATATTCTCGCCGAGCAGATTGGCCGCGTAGGCCTCCTCAATCGCTGCATTGAGCACATTCGCCTCATGCAGGAATTCGCCACGGATATAGATATAGGCATCATGCACATTGAGCGCAAAGCCGGCCATGATCATCCCTTCAATCAGCAGATGCGGATCAAAGCGCATAATGTCGCGATCCTTGAAGGTTCCCGGCTCACCCTCGTCGGCGTTGCAGAGCAGGTAGGTCGGTTTACCGGTGTTGCGCGGCACAAATGACCACTTCAGACCGGTCGGGAAACCGGCGCCACCACGACCGCGCAGACCGGAGGTCTTCACTTCATCGATGATTTTATCGGAATCGAACTCATTGAGCACCGTCGGCAAAAACTCATAAGCGCCATGCTCGCGTGCCACGGAGAGTTTATGAACGTTGGGGATGTTGATACGGTCAAAGCAGATCTGCTTCACCTGTTTCGGATCAGAAGGAATCACGCCGCACCCCCCTCTGATACTGCTTCCTGACCGGTGCGCAGCTTGGTAATCAGCGCATCCATCGACTCCGGCGTCGCATGTTCGTGGTAAACATTATTCACCTGCACCACCGGCGCACCACCACAGGCACCCGCGCACTCCACCTCGGCAATGGTGAACAGCCCGTCTTCGGTCGTCTCGCCCATCTTGATACCGAGCGTGTTGCACATATGTTCGGCCAGCTCGTATGCACCGTTGAGCATGCAGCCGGCATTGGTGCAGACCTCGAGCAGATAGCTGCCGCACGGCTGCTCGCGGAACATGGTGTAAAAGGTCACCACCTCACGCACCTGCATCAGCCGCAAGCCCAGCAGCTCGGCAATCATCTTCTGGGTGTCCATGGAGAGATAGCCGAAATCCTCCTGCGCCATATGCAGCACCGGCATCAGCGCCGACTGCGCGCTGGGATAGCGTTTGACCAACTTGTCGATTTCCGCCAATCGCTCATCACTGAAGCGAACCGTCTCCGAACTCATCGGTCAACCTCCCCGAACACAATATCCTGCGTCCCCAGAATCGCCACCACATCGGCAATCATATGGCCACGGCACATATGATCGAGCGCCTCCAGATGGGCAAAGCCGGGTGCGCGCACCTTCATCCGGTACGGCTTGTTGGAGCCATCGGAGACCAGATAGACC
>JALUXN010000239.1 GCA_027018975.1 Mariprofundaceae bacterium
CGTGGCGAAATCGCGGTGCGCATTATCCGTGCCTGTAAAGAGCTCGGCGTCCGCTCGGTGGCTGTCTATTCCGAAGCCGATCGGGACTCCATGCATGCCCGCCTCGCTGATGAGTCGGTCTGCATTGGGCCGGCCGCCAGCGCCCAATCCTATCTCAATATCGCCGCCATTATGGCTGCGGCAGAGCTGACCGATGCCGAAGCGATTCACCCCGGCTTCGGATTTCTGGCTGAAAATGCCGAGTTTGCCGAGATTGTACTCGAATCCGGCCTCACCTGGATCGGCCCCGCGCCGGACTCCATGCGCACCATGGGCGACAAAGTCACCGCCAAGAAGAAGATGGCCGAGGCGGGCGTGCCGCTGGTGCCGGGCTCCGATGGCGCTGTGGAGACGATCGACGAGGCCAAAGCAATTGCGAAGAAAGCAGGCTTTCCGATCATCATCAAGGCATCCGCCGGTGGTGGCGGACGCGGCATGAAGGTGGTGCACTCGGAGGCCTCGCTGCCCAACGCCTTCTCGATGTGCAAATCCGAGGCGGGCGCTGCCTTTGGTGACGATACCGTCTTTATCGAAAAGTTCCTTGTCGAGCCGCGCCATATCGAGGTGCAGGTATTGGGTGACACGCACGGGCATATCATTCACCTGTTTGAGCGTGAATGCTCCATGCAGCGCAACAATCAGAAGGTGCTCGAAGAGGCACCCAGCCCGGCACTCGATGACGAAACACGCGCCAAGATTTGCGCCGCCGGTGTTGCTGCCGCCAAGGCGGTGAATTATGTCGGCGCCGGCACGATTGAGTTTCTCATGCATGCCGATAAATCGTTTTATTTCATGGAGATGAATACACGTATTCAAGTAGAACATCCGGTGACCGAATGGGTCACCGGTGTCGATCTCATCGAGTGGCAGATCCGCGTGGCAGCCGGCGAAGCGCTCGCCTTCACACAGGATCAGATCAAGCTCAAAGGCCACGCCATCGAGTGCCGCATCAATGCCGAACACCCGTTCAAATTCACCCCGTCACCGGGCACTGTCGAGCTCTATCACGCGCCGGGTGGACGCAGTGTGCGGGTCGATTCCCAGCTCTACACCGGCTACAAGATCCCGCCGCACTACGATTCGATGATCGCCAAAATCATCACCCACGCCCGCGACCGGCAGAAGTGTATCCGCCGTATGCAGCGCGCCATCGACGAGCTGGTGGTGCTCGGCATCACCACCAATCAGGAGCTGCATCAGCGCCTGTTGGCCAACCCCGGCTTCCAAAAAGCCGACTTCAACATCCATTTCTTGGAGAAGTGGCTCGATCAGATGCATCTGTAGAAGGCTGTATTCTTCTCTCGGTCGCTGCGTCTCTGCTGTCATATATGCGCTTTGCTTGCACTGACGGCGCTGCTGCACCCATCAGTTGATGATCGAGGCGATTGAGCATCCAAGCCTCCTCCCGATACTCCTCGGAGTGGCTGCATCTACTCTGTGCTGCTGAAGGTGCGACCAGCAGTGCGTTGGCCAATGTCAGACACAGCAGGTGCAAGGGGAGGCGTGTGCTTTGCATGTTGAGCTCCTTGGGGGCTCCTCGGTGGAGCCATTTGGGGGGTGGCGTGATCGTTCATTCTAACGGTATGCGAACACGCCT
>JALUXN010000240.1 GCA_027018975.1 Mariprofundaceae bacterium
CGCCTGCTGATCCACCGCCTGCGGCATCGTGAAATCACACTCCTGCGCCAGCACCACCCGCGCCGCAGATGAGCAGAGCAGGTGCACGCCCACCTGATACGCCGCCAGCTGCTGAATTAGACGCAGGGCGTAGCTTGCCCCCGATGCCCCCGTCATCGCCACGACGACGGTATCGCGCATCGAGATGCCGCTATCCATGCTCACGCCACATGCTCCGGCAACAATGAATCGACAAAGGATGGCGCATCAAACGGCATCAGATCCTCCAGTGTCTCCCCCACCCCGACATAGCGGATCGGCAAACCGAAACGATGGGATAGCTGCAACACAATCCCCCCTTTGCCGGAGCCATCCAGCTTGGTTACGATCAGCCCGGTACTACCGGCCACTTCACGAAAACGCTCCACCTGTGCCACAGCATTCTGACCGGTGCCGGCATCGACCACATGCCACACCTCATGCGGCGCCGAGGGGTATGCTTTGGCAATCACCCGCCGCACCTTGGCCAGCTCATCCATCAGACCGCGATCGGTCTGCACACGGCCGGCTGTATCGATAATGATGACGTCATAGTTCTTGGCGACTCCGCGCTGCACCGTATCAAAGGCCACCGATGCCGGATCAGCGCCCGTATGTTGGCGCACCATATCGGCGCCGGCACGCTCCACCCAGACCGCCAGCTGATCCACCGCCGCGGCGCGAAAGGTGTCGCCGGCACCGACCAATACCGATTTGCCATCCTTGCCAAACATCGTGGCTAGCTTACCAATGGTGGTTGTCTTGCCTGTGCCATTCACACCAACCACCAGCAATACAAACGGCCCGTCTGCCGGCATCTCCACCGCCGAGATTTCAGGAAACATACCCAGCATCGATGTCTTGAGCGATTCAATAGAGCTGCCGCGCCCTTTGCGCGCCTTTGATACCAGCTGACTGGCGAGTTCGCCGCCGCAATCGGCCATGATCAAGGCATCTTCGATATCGATCCACTCCTCTTCAGAGAGCGCATCCACCGCCCCACCGGGCACCATCTTGGAGAGTGCATCACGACTGCGGCTTAACCCTTTCTTCAATCTGGAAAACAACGATCCCATCCATCACCTCCACCGCTTTACATACAATCACTGCGCCGATTCTGCCCATCCAGACCATTCCAGCAAGGGCGCGACAACAACCGCTACACCCGCTCCAGAATTGTGAATGTATAGGGATAACAATTCTTCTCATCCGGCTGATTTTTCTCGAAAAATATCTTGCGCCATGCCGTGCGGTCAAAGTGCGGAAACCAGGCATCGCCATCAAACTCGGCATCGATCTCGGTGATATAGAGGCGCGTAGCGTGGTCGATCAGCTGCGCATAGATCTCAGCGCCCCCCATCACCATCAACTCCTCGGCATCCGCCACCGCCTCCAGCGCCTCGGCCAATGCATGCACCACGCGGCAGCCGTCGATCGTCAGCCCTTGCTGGCGGGTGAGAATCAGATTGGTGCGGCCGGGCAGCGGGCGACCGATCGAGGCGTAGGTTTTGCGACCCATCAGCACCGGCTTGCCCATCGTCTGCCGCTTGAACCACGCCATATCCGCCGGCAGATGCCATGGCAAGCTGTTTGCTTTGCCGATCAG
>JALUXN010000241.1 GCA_027018975.1 Mariprofundaceae bacterium
CACCATCGATCAGCATCAGATCCGGCTGCAGGATCGTTTTGTCGGCAATGGCGCGGAAAAAGCGGCGCAACACCTGCGCCATGGCGCCGTAATCATCGCCCTCGATCAGCGGTGTGGCGGGGTTCTCCGCAGCATCGAGCCGGTAGCGGCGGTAGTTGGCTTTCTCCGCGCCCTGCCAGTTGGCGTAGGTGATGGCGGCGACCATCTGTTTGCCGCCGAGGTGGGCATTATCGACTGCCGCGATCCGCTCGGGTGTAGTATCGAGCTGCAACAGCGCCGCCAGCGCCTCGAAGGCGGGCTGCTGATTTTCGGCCTGATGGCTGGCAAGCATCTGCCGACCGGTGTGTTGCAGCTGCTCCAGCCACTGCAGGCGCGCCCCCTGTTTGGGGATCACGATTTCGCAGCGCGACTGGTGATGCAGCAGTTTGAGCAGGCGTGACAGCTCATCGGCGGTGCGTTGATCGGTCAACAATAGAATCTGTTGCGGAGGCGGTTCGCGCCGGTAGTGCTCCAGCAGCAGCGCCTGCAGAATCTCCAGATCGTCGGCATCGGTAGCCTGATTGATACGCAGCGGATGGCTGCCGAAATCGTGGCCGTTGCGACGCACGCCGATCAGCGCCATCACGCCGGTGGTGTGGCGCAGCAGCACAATGGCATCGGCGTGATCGGGCAGGTGGCGTTTTTCGGAGCCGGCGAGGATGGTGCGCAGGGCGTGGATACGGTCACGCAGCTGTGCGGCCTGTTCAAACGCCTGCGCTGCAGCGGCGGCCTGCATCTGCTGCTCCCAGTCGCGGATAATCTGCTCATTCTTTCCTTGAAAAAACGCGCGTAATGATTCGATTTGTTGACGATATTCCTCTTGACTAACCAAGCCACAGCAGGGAGCGGAGCAGCGATTGATCTGGTGCTGCATGCAGGGGCGGGAGCGGTTCTGGAAGCTGGCATCCTCGCAATCGCGAATGCGGAAGATCGACTGCATCTCGTGCAGCGTGGTATGTACCGCGCCGGCGTTCGGGAAAGGGCCGAAATACTCGCCGGGCAGCGAGCGGTCGCCGCGATAGAGTTTGAGCTTTGGAAACGGCTCATCGGTGAGCAGGATGTAGGGGTAAGATTTGGAATCCTTGAGCAGCACATTGTAGCGCGGTTTCAGCTGCTTAATCAGGTGGTGTTCCAGAATCAGTGCATCGGCCTCCGACGGCGTGATGTGAAAGGCGATGTCGCGGATCTGCTGCACCATCGCCTGTGTGCGCGGCGAATCGGGGCGGCGCTGGAAATAGCTGGAGACCCGCTTGCGCAGATTGCGTGCCTTGCCGACGTAGAGCACCTTGCGCTCGCCATCGAGCATGCGGTAGATGCCCGGCTCGCGCGGTAGTGAGTTCAGCGGAATCGGCGGTTCAACCCAGTGGGACATGCCCTAAGCGTTGTGCTCCAGTGTGAGGTTTGCTGCCGGCTTGGCGGCAGGGCAGTGGGGCATCAGCGGGCAGTCGTTGCACAACGGCTTGGAGCGGCAGAAGCGTTTGGCATGCTCGACAATCAGGGCATGAAACTCCTGATAGAGCGGCAGGCTCTCCGGCAATCGCTGGGTGAGGTATTGCTGGACGTTGTCGTAGGGGAGTTCGGG
>JALUXN010000242.1 GCA_027018975.1 Mariprofundaceae bacterium
TCAGTCCGAAATTGTTGATGACGCTTCTGGCGAAGAAACGTTCTGGCTGGAGATGGGCACCCACACCTGCTTCAACTCTTACGGTCGCCTGCTGAACCTGCTCGAATCCCTCGATTTGATGGGGGAGATGCAGCCGCGCGAAAAATTGCGCTACCGGTTGCTGGTCGATGACCAGCTCTGCGCCATTCCGTCACGACTGCACTGGCTGGAGCTTTTTACCCACATCTGGCGCATCTTCTCTCTGCAGAAGGGTGAGCGCGCCATCGCCGACTATTACAGCACACTGCTCGGCCAGCAGAACTACCGCGACCTCTTCCGCCACGCCTTCAACGCTGTGGTCTGCCAGCCGGCCGATGCGATGCCGGCCGACATGCTCTTCCGCAAGCGACCGCGCAATAAAGCGGTGATGCGCAGCTACACCTTTCCGCAAGGGCTGGGGACGATCATCGAGGCGCTGGCGGCAAGGCTACCAATCCAGACCGGCTGTGAGATCGGCAACATCACTCGCACGGATGACGGCTACCAGCTGCAGACATCGCGCGGCGACTACCACTGCACCACGCTGATCTGCGCCACACCGGCACCGGCGGCCGCACTACTCCTGCGCCACGCCCACCCGGAGCTGAGCGATCGATTGCACTGGATCCATGAGGTGGAGATTGAGTCGGTCGGCGTGGTGGTGGCGCGCAGCGCGCTATCGCTGGAGCCGCTGGCCGGCATCATTGCAGTCGATGGCGATTTCTACTCCGCCGTATCGCGCGATATAGTCGATCACCCGACGCTGCGCGGCTTCACCTTCCACTTCAAACCGGGGCGATTGGATGATGATGAAAAACTGGCGCGCATCTGCCAGACCCTGCAGATCGAACCGCACGACATGGACTACACCTTCTACAAAACCAATCGTCTCCCCGCCCCTGCCGCCGGCCACCATGCCCTCATCGCCGAGATCGACGCTCTGCTCGCCGATCAACCACTCGGCTTAGTCGGCAACTATTTCAACGGCGTGGCGGTGGAGGATTGCTTAGAGCGGGTCGAGCAGGAACTACAGCGCCTCACCCGGCGTAACCCGTAGAACATCGCTGCGCGCCGCACCAATCCCGGGGTTCGCAGCCGGCTTAATGCAGTATCCAGCGCAGTCCGAACATGATCGAAATATCCTGCGTGGTCTGCTGGGTGATATTCTCCACCACTGCGCCCGACCACTCCCAATCATCCGCCCGGCCGCGCAAACCGAAAGAGATCAAAAAGGGCGCTTGATCCAACGTAGTGAACCCGCTGCGGTAAGGTGAACCACCACCCTGCACCTGCACCACACCCACCAGCTTAGGCATCCACAGGTAGGAGAGGGCAAGCGAACCGCGCAGATAACGCGCAACGCCGATTCCGCTGCTCACCCGTGACATCGGTTGCACCAACCACCCCTCCAGATGCACCCCCCACGCCCTCTGCGTCCAGGAGCCACGCGAACCGACCGCGAGATCGGCCGCACCACTGCCCCAACCGCGCGCCACCGAGGCGGTTGGCAACTTCACCGCCGCCAATGCATCCCAACCCCAACCCTCACCACGAGCCAGCTGATCACGCCCGACAACTGTCACATTGCCCATTTCAGGTTGACTGCGTCCATGCCATCCACGCCCGCCGCCCAGATCCACATGATAGGCAAACACATTATTCGGGCGCAGCTCCCGCCCCCCGTTGGGAAAGCCGAATTGCCGATGAAAACGCTGAATAGCGGCATCAAAAACACCACCGCCGGGCAACAGAATCGGCGCCCGCAATGTGACCTCCAGCCGATCCGTCAAGGCATGGCTGAGCGATGCTTCGAGCATGTAGAGTTCCATATCCACCAGCAACTGCCCGCTCGGCTGCGTCTCAATCATGTTGACGGTGGCCAGATGTTGATCGAGTGAGAGCTGCCACCCCGACCTGTAGGGGCGCAGTGCCGAATCGGGTCGCGGATCGAAGAAACGCATCATCGGCGGATAGAGATTGCGCACCGCCAGCGGTGCAGTGAATGAGGTGCGGTCGCTCGCGACATCGACAGCCAGCGCCTCTTCTGCCAGCACTGTCGCAGCTGCCAGCAGCAGCAAGGCGACCCACCCGTTACGACTGCAGCGCATCAAGATGATCAAATTGCCTCAGATAGGCCGGCTGCTCGGAGTGCAGACCGCGCGCTTGGATCAGCAGCTTGAACTGCTCACCCATGCCGAACGGCATCAGCAATCGCTTGGCGTGTGCGAGCAATCTGACACTATCGGCATCCCCCTGCACGGCCAGCGACTGCAGCAGCGCCTGCACCGACGGCGATTGCGCCAGCCAGCCGCCCTGGCTCATCCAGAGCTGCGGCGTTAGCCCAACCGCCGCACCAAGGCGTGCCAGCGCGGTAAAATCGACATGCGCCGTGATATCGCGACTGCCCGGCTGCGCCAGCACATCTGTATCGGTCTGCTGATTCACATGCGCCAGCAGCGTCCCCTCGATACGGTTGGGGCGATAATACTCGCGCTGCGCATAGCCGTAATCGATAGTCAGCACAAAGCCACGCGCAATCACCCGCGCCAAGGATTGTTGCCACGCCGCCAAACCGGGATTCCACTCGCTGATATAATCCTCCGGCCACTGCGCAACCACCGCATCATCGAGCATCGCAGGTGCCGCCACCGGCGTCGCTCCATCGCGCCAGCAGAAACCATCCTTATCCAGCGCCACACCGCGCGGGTAAAAGCTGCCCTGCCGATAACGGAAACAGGCGACCGGAAAAGCGTCCGGTAGCTCGTTACTGTAGTAGATCACCGACTCCATCGCCGACAGTGCATCGAGTGCGGCGACCATCTCCACCACCATCCCCTGCGCTGCAAAGAGATCGGCCTGACGAGCGCGCAGCTGCGCACTTTTCTCCACCGCAATCACCGTCGTTGGCATCGGCATCGAAAATTGATCCAGCAGCTTGAGCAGCGCCACCATCAGTCGGCCGGAACCGCCCCCCTGCTCAATCAACACCCACTGCTGCGGCTCGCCCAGCTGCTGCCAGCGATCATGAATCAGGTCAGCCAGCCCCAACGACAGCCACGGTCCGAGATCGGGCGCGGTGACAAAATCGCCCGCCGCGCCGAATACCGTGCGACGTTCATAGTAACCCAGCTGCGGCTCATAGAGTGCCGCCTGCATAAACTGCTCGAAGGGCAGCAGCCCGCCGGCATCTTCAATGCGTTGCGCCATCAGCGCTTCGAGTTCCCCTCGCTCTGTCATGGTTGACGCCCTCTCCCCCCGCGACTACGTTTCGTTCACTCCAACTTCAAATGAGGAAACCCTATGTCTTCAGATTTAATTATTCATGTCAGTGACGATAGCTTCGATGCCGATGTACTCAAAGCTGCCGGCCCTGTGCTGGTCGATTTCTGGGCACCATGGTGCGGCCCGTGCAAACAGATCGCGCCGATTCTGGACGAAGTGGCCGGCGAGAAGCAAGGCCAAGTCACCATTGCCAAAATCAATATCGACGACAACCCCAACACCCCTGGCAAATATGGTGTGCGTGGCATCCCGACCTTGATGCTCTTCAACGGCGGTAATGTGCAAGGCACCAAAGTCGGCGCGGTCAACAAAGCCAAGTTAGTCGAGTTCATCGACGAGCATCTCGACTGAATAGCGACTCAGGTCGCTTTGTGAACGCCCAACGATGATCCATCCCGAAAAAGGCAGGTTCTCCTGCCTTTTTTATTGCCCGGTCAGCCGCGCGCGATGAGCCATGAACCGCCGCTGCATATTGTCCTCGTCGAACCGGTGATCCCGCCCAACACCGGCAATATCGCCCGCCTCTGTGCCTGCAGCGGCTGCCGGCTGCATCTGGTGCACCCGCTCGGCTTCGAGATCAGCGACAAACAGCTCCGCCGCGCCGGTCTCGACTACTGGCAGCATGTCGATGTGCATGAGCACCGCGACTGGCCGAGCGCGCGCGAAAGCATCGGCATAGAGCGTAACTGGTACGCCCTCAGCGCCAAAGTGACGCGCAGCTACAGCGATGCCCGTTTCCAGCATGGCGATGTGCTGGTCTTCGGCTCGGAGACCAAGGGGCTCTGCACGGAGATTATCGATGCGCTCACCGCCATCACCATCCCCATGCGCCGCGATGCACCGGTACGCTCGCTCAATCTCGCCAATGCCTGTGCCATCGTCACCTATGAAGCCTTGCGGCAGCTGAACTATCTTCACATTGAACCATAGGAGCAGATGATGCGTCTCTACTTAGCCCAGCACGCGTTGGCTTGTGACAAAAACGACAATGCCGCGCGCCCACTATCTAATCAAGGACGTGAAGACATTGCTAGAACTGCCGGTTTTTTAAGTCTATTTGAGAAGCCACGCCCGAGCATGATCCTGCATAGCGACAAGCTGCGCGCCATCCAGAGTGCAGCGATGTTTGCCGAGGCGTGGGGCAATCTACCGACACGCATTCACCCGGCACTGGCACCTAACAGCGATCCGCACAACCTGCTGCCGATGCTCACCACGAGCCACGATGACCTCATGCTCGTCAGTCATCTCCCCCTACTGGCACGCCTCGCCGGCCTGCTACTCTGCGATGACGCGGAGCGTGAGCCGATCTGTTTCCGCAATGGCGGCGTACTCTGCCTGCAACGCACAGAAGAGCGCTGGTCTCTATTGTGGCAGATCAACCCGACACTCTTTTACGGCGAAGCGTAGCCCAACCATCGAGCGGCTCGACTTCAACGCACTTTTTCCCTACGCTGCGCACCCGAGTCAATCAAACATATGCAAGGTGGTCTTCCTATGAAACAGACAATAGCCGGCGCAAAACTGGCACTGGCAGACGGGCGGATTTTTCACGGCCAACAGTTTGGCGCCGCAGGAGAAACGGTCGGCGAAGTCTGTTTCAACACGTCCATGACCGGCTATCAGGAGATTTTGACCGACCCCTCCTACACCGATCAGATCATCACCTTCACCTACCCCCATATCGGCAATGTCGGCATCAACATGCAGGATATGGAGTCCCAACAGATCGCCGTGCGCGGCTGCATTGTACGCGCGCCGGCTAGGGTAACCTCCAGTTATCGCGCCGAAGAGGCGCTCGATACTTGGCTCAAACACCACAACATCGTCGGCATTGCCGGGATCGACACCCGCGCACTGGTGCGCCATCTGCGTGATCATGGCGCCCAGAACGGCATCATCTGTGCCGCGCAGGTCAGCGATGCCGATGCTGTCGCCAAAGCCGCCGCCTGGGTCGGGTTGGAAGGGCGCGACCTCGTCGGCCAAGTCAGTCGTCGCCAGCAGAGTACATGGCAGGGTGGAACATTTAACATCGCAAGCGCCGCATTCACGCAGGGCGCGGGAAAAAACCATGTCGTCGCCTTCGATTTCGGCTGCAAAGAGAATATCTTCCGCAAACTGACCGACCGCGACATACGGGTCACCATTGTACCGGCGGACACTGCCGCCGCCGATGTGCTGGCATTGCAGCCCGACGGCATCTTTCTCTCCAACGGCCCGGGCGACCCCGCCGCTGTCGGTTACGCCGTGGAGACCATCCGCAGCTTGCTGGAGTCGCAAACACCGATCTTCGGCATCTGCATGGGACATCAGCTATTGAGTCAAGCGCTCGGACTGACCACATTCAAACTGAAATTCGGCCATCGCGGCGGCAATCATCCGGTCAAGGATGAGACCACCGGAAAGATCGAAATTACCAGCCAGAACCACGGCTTCGCTGTCGCCGACGAACCACTGCCGGCCAATGTCGAGATCACCCATCGTTCGCTCTTTGATGGCACGGTGGAAGGACTAAAAGTCAAAGACCGCCCGATCTTCTCGGTTCAATACCATCCCGAGGCTAGCCCCGGCCCGCACGATGCCGACTATCTCTTTGATCGCTTCGCAGCCCTCGTTCGCGCCGCCTGAGTCTGAGAACGCATCGCTGTTAGCACTGCTCCCTCTTTCTTGTTAGGATGCGATTCACTTTTTCAGAGGGAGGTTCGCACATGGCACCCAGTATCGAAGACAAACCAGGCCCGCAGATGGAACGCAATATCAGTAAGCTCACTGCCAACACCGTGGCGATGGTGCTGGCTGGCGGTCGCGGCTCGCGACTGAAGGCGCTGACCGACTGGCGCGCCAAGCCGGCCGTCCCCTTTGGCGGCAAGTTCCGCATCATCGATTTCCCCATGTCCAACTGCATCAACTCCGGCATCCGCCGCATCTCTGTCGTCACCCAGTACAAATCGCACTCCCTGCAACGCCACCTGCAGCGCGGCTGGAGCTTTATGTCCGGTCAGTTCGGCGAGTTTGTCGAAGTGCTGCCGGCGCAGCAGCGACAGGGCGAAGGGTGGTATATCGGCACAGCCGATGCGGTCTATCAGAATCTGGACATCATCCGCCACTACAACCCCGAATATGTGATCATCCTCGCCGGCGACCACATCTACAAAATGGATTACGGCAAAATGATCGCCGCCCACGTCGCCAAAGGAGCGGACATCACCGTCGGATGCATCCCCGTACCGCTGGCGGAGGCCAAGGCGTTCGGCGTGATGGCGATCGATGATGATTCGCGCATCGTCGAGTTCGCTGAGAAACCGGATCAACCCAAAGCGATGCCGAGTGACCCGAATCAGGCGCTTGCGTCGATGGGGATTTATGTCTTCTCCGCCCAGTATCTACGCGAACGATTAAAGCAGGATGCCGCCGACAAACACTCCACCCACGACTTCGGCCACGACATCATCCCCCATGCCATCGCCCACGCCAACGCCTTCGCCTTCCCCTTCCTCGACGGCAACACCAGCGCCTCCGGCTACTGGCGTGATGTTGGAACGATCGATGCCTACTGGGAGGCGAATATCAACCTCGCCGAGATCTCGCCCGATCTAAACCTCTACGATCAAAACTGGCCGATCTGGACCTATCAGGAGCAGATGCCGCCGGCCAAGTTCGCCTTTGACGATGACAACCGGCGCGGCATGGCGGTCGATTCGATGATCTCCGGCGGCTGCCTGATCACCGGCGCCACCATTCGCCACTCGGTGCTCTTCTCCAATGTGCGCGTCCACTCCTACTCGACCGTCACCGATGCTGTCGTGCTGCCGGATGTGGAGATCAATCAGCACTGCCGCATCAAGCGCTGCGTGATCGACAAGGGCACCATCCTCCCCGAAGGCACCGTAATCGGTGAGAATCTGGAGGAGGATGCCAAGCGTTTCTATATTTCCGAGAACGGCATTGTGCTGGTCACCCCGGAGATGATGGGGCAAAATCTGCACGAGACCTGATCGATTCCACTGAAACACCCGCTGAGCGGCAGAGCACTATCGCCCTGCCGCTCGTTTTTTACATTGAATTGCGACCTAGGTCGCATGGCGAACAACCAACGATTGAATCATCAAACGGTAAACTCACCATTTAATGACTCAAGAAAACCGGAGCGTAACCATTCAGCCACATACTAGAACTGTTCAGATCGCCCAAGGTTTGTTCGATAGCAAGGCGAAAACGCGCAGTGTGCTGTTGCACATGAGCATTTTCAACGCAGCTAGCGGGCAAACCGTGGGATGAGCTGAACAGTTACACCGGAGCAACCATGAGCAAACCATTATCCGTGATTTTTTACTGGCATATGCACCAGCCCTTCTACCGCGAGGCGGAGACCGGTCACTACCATCTGCCGTGGGTCTATCTGCACGCCATGAAGGACTACACCGATATGGCCGAAATCCTCTCCCAACTGCCGCGCGCCAAGGCGGTGATCAACTACGTGCCGTCGCTCACCGCCCAGATTGAGGATTACACCACCACCCTGCGCGCTTTTCTCAATGGTGAGACCGATAGCCTCAACGACCCGCTGCTGGCGGCACTGGCCGACCGCTCCGGCCATTTCGATGCTGCCACCCGCAGCATGCTGTTGGAGAGCTGCTTC
Organism: Mariprofundaceae bacterium; assembly: GCA_027018975.1. Lineage (GTDB taxonomy): Bacteria > Pseudomonadota > Zetaproteobacteria > Mariprofundales > Mariprofundaceae > Mariprofundus. The sequence goes on from JALUXN010000242.1 coordinate 7,940, forward strand.
CGCCTGAATCACGAGCGCAATCTGCACCGCTACCCTGCCTACTCGCGCCTGTTCAACCTCGCCGAGCATGCCAAAACAAACGACTCGCTCAACTACCTCGGCGACAGCTTCTTTGCCGATCTCGTCACGTGGTATCACATCGCCTGGCTCGGCGAGACGGTGCGCCAGCGCAACTTTGTCGCCCGCCGGCTGATCGAAAAGTCGCGCGACTTCTCCTTTCAGGATCGCCGCGACCTGCTCACCCTGATCGCCTCGCTGCTGGCCGAGATCCCGGCCATGCATCGCAAACTGGTCGCCAGTGGCAAGCTGGAGCTGACCACCACCCCCTACGCCCACCCGATCATCCCGCTGATGCTCGATTTCAATACGGCGCGCGAAACCGTGCCCGACGCGCTGATTCCCGACACCCCATATCCTGGCGGCCGCGAACGCGCCGTGGAGCACATCGAACTGGCCAAGGCGAGCCATCAACGGCTGTTCGGTGAGCCTGCCAACGGCGTCTGGCCTGCCGAAGGCGCGGTCTCCAACGACACACTGGCACTGCTCGGTGAGGCCGGATTCCAGTGGTGCGCCACCGGCGAATCGGTACTGCACCACTCGCTGCAGTACAATCTGCGCGAACAGCAGGGCAACCGCGACCTCTACCACCCGTGGCTGGTCGGCGAGGGCGAGCAGCAGATCACCTGCTTCTTCCGCGACGATCGCCTCTCCGACCTGATCGGCTTCGAGTACAGCCGCTGGAACACCGATGATGCGATCAACAATTTCATGCACGAGCTGGCCGGCATCCGCCACCGCACACAGGGGATGGAGGCTCCGGTGGTGGCGATCATCATGGATGGCGAGAATGCCTGGGAGCACTATCACGAGAACGCCCTCCCCTTCCTCACCAAACTCTATCAGTCAGTCGCCGAGCATGACGAATATGAGCTGACCACCTTCAGCGACTATCTCGCCGCCCATCCGGCCACCGAGCGACTACCCAAACTGACCGCCGGCTCATGGGTCTATGGCAATCTCTCCACTTGGATCGGCGACCACGCCAAGACACGCGCATGGCAGCTGCTGATCGATGCCAAACAGGCCTATGACAGCCGCTTCGATGCGCTCAGCGACGAGACCAAGGCGGCCGCCAGTGAACAGCTACGCATCTGCGAAGGGTCCGACTGGTGCTGGTGGTTCGGCGATTACAATCCGGGCGAGAGTGTACGTGATTTCGACCGTCTCTACCGCCACCACCTGAAAAAACTCTATCTGCTGATCGGCGCATCTGTGCCTGCGGTCCTCGATGAAACGATTTCACACGGTGGCGGCGATGCCGAGGGCGGCGGCACCATGCGGCGCGGCGGCGCGGACAGTTAATTGATCACAACCGAACAGCACGCACTGAACAGTGACAACCACTGGATCGACCGTCGCCGCTCGGCGCTGCTGCTCCACGTCACCTCCCTGCCCGGCCCCTTTCACAAAGGGGTGATCGGTGCGGAAGCGCGCCAGTTAATCGACACCATCCGCGCCAGCGGTTTCAGCGTCTGGCAATTCCTGCCGCTCGGCCCAACGCACGATCACGGTTCCCCCTACGAGGCG
>JALUXN010000243.1 GCA_027018975.1 Mariprofundaceae bacterium
GAAGGTGTCGGTGGTGCGGATGGCGTGGGCGGCATCATCCCAATGCGCCGCGCAGCGGGCGGCATCGTGGATGCCGGCCTGAATGCGTTCGATCGGGAAGGGGGTGCCGATGACGCCGGTGGAGGCGGAGAGGATCGCTGCTGGCGCAACATCAAGAGCGGTCGCGGCGGCATCGATCATCATCTGCGCCCATTCGCGCTCCTTGATGCCGGTGCCGGCGTTGGCGTTGCCGCTATTGGCGACGATGGCACGAATCTGATCACCGTTGCTTTGAATTGCCTGTTCACCGAGATCGACACAGGCGGCACGCAGGCGGTTCTGGGTGAAGCAGCCGGCCGCGTGGCAGGCCACATCGGCAGCGATGATGGTCAGATCGGTGCGCTTACCCTTCAGTGCCGGGTCTTTGACCCCGCAGGAGGCGGTGCCAACGCGGAATCCCGGGACGTCGAGCGGTGGCGTCAATGTCGGTTGCCGGCTGCTCATCAGCGAATCAGCTGCGCCGGCCGTGGCACTGTTTGTATTTCTTGCCGGAGCCACAAGGGCAGGGGGAGTTGCGCCCGACCTTCGGCTGTTCACGCTTGTAGGTGTGGGTGGGCTCCGGTTCAGGTGCTGATTCGCCGAGATTGTAGTGCACGGGCGTGCTGACCGGCTCCGGCTCCTCCTCGACAATCGGTGCTTCGGGCTCCACCTGGACACGGTGCAGCGCCAGCATTGTCTCCTCACGCACGGTGTTGAGCATCGCCTCAAACAGTTCGAACGATTCGCGCTTGTACTCCTGAATCGGCTGCTTCTGCGCATAGCCGCGCAGGCCGACGCTCTGGCGCAGGTGATCCATGGCCAGCAGATGCTCCTTCCAGAAGTGATCGAAGATCTGCAGCAGCAGATACTTTTCAAAATAGCGCATCTGCTCGGCGCCGGTGATCGCCTCTTTGGCCGCCATGTGGGCGACCATCGCTTCGATGATCTTCTCGCGCATATCCTCAGCCGTCTCGACATCATCGGCAGCCAGCCACGCCTTCGGATCGCATTCGATGGTCAGCCGTTCGCGCAGCGCCTCCTGCAGTTCATCGAGCTGCCACTCTTCGATATGGCCGGCGAGGAACTCACCCTCAAGGCGGCTGGCATAGTCGGCCTGCATGTCGCGGATAATATCCTGCACGTCATCGGACTCGAGCAGCTCGCGGCGCTGCGAGTAGATCACATCGCGCTGCTGGTTCATCACGTCGTCATATTCGAGCAGCTGTTTGCGGATGTCGAAGTTGCGCCCCTCCACCTTCTTCTGCGAGTTCTCGATCGCCTTGGTGACCCACGGGTGTTCGATCGCTTCGCCCTGCTCGAAGCCCATCTTGGTGAGCATCGCCTGCATCTTTTCGCCACCGAAGATGCGCATCAGGTCATCTTCGAGCGAGAGGTAGAAGCGGGTGATGCCCGGATCGCCCTGACGACCGGCGCGGCCGCGCAGTTGGTTGTCGATACGGCGTGATTCGTGCCGCTCGGTGCCGAGGATATGCAGACCGCCGAGTGCGACCACTTCATCATGCTCCGCCTTGCAGCGGGCGCGAATCTCCTCGGCTTTGGCTTCGCGCTCTTCGTCGGAGAGTTTCTCCGGCAGC
>JALUXN010000244.1 GCA_027018975.1 Mariprofundaceae bacterium
TCCTGCTCCGGCAACACCTGCCAACCGCCGAGCGACTCCGCCGCCGCAATCGCCTGCATGGTGTGGCGGCTGATGTCATCAATGATGCGGCAGGCGGCGACAGTGCGATCGAAGGCGAGCGCACCGATCCCCGGCCAGATCGCCCAGCGCGGCGCGGCATCGAGGCAGGTGAGCGGTTGATCACTGGCCGCCGCATGGCGCTGAAAATAGTCGCAATACGCTTGACCAAATTGCTCGACGGCAGCGCATGGCTCCGCGTCGATCACCATCGGCGTGCGCTTGGTGCGAATCACATGATCGGGCGTCAACGGTCCGCGCCCTGTGATGTCGCTGACATCTGCGCGCTCGGAGAATGCACGCGCCGCCGGAGAATCGTTCAAGCGCACCAGTACCGGTGCGCCGCGCAGTTTGGAGACAGCACGGCGCAGCGCAGCCAGCTGTTGCAGGTCGAGCGGCGGCGCATTCGCCTCCGCACGGTTCGCTATTGTTGGCGCCGCATGCTCGGCCAGATAACGCTCCGCCCGATCGACCAGTGCGATCATCTGCGCATAGCTGTCGCGCGTATCATTGGCAAAGGTAAACAGCCCGTGGTGCATCAAAATGATGCCGTCGAGCTGCGACCAATCGATGTCGCGCGTGGCCGCATAGACCTGTTTGGCGAGTACAAAACCGGGCATCACATAGGGGAGGATCAGCACCCGCTCGCCATAGATCTCGCGCAGCCGCGCCTCGCCATCGGCGCTGTTGCTGATGGTCACCACCGCATCGGCGTGGGTGTGATCGACCACGGCGAAGGGGATGATGGCGTGCAGAATCGCCTCCACCGAGGGGTTGGGGGCAGCCGGATCCAGCATCGCCGCGCGCTGCGCCTTGACCATCTCGGCATCGCTCAATGCATCGAGCTGCGCCATTTTTTTCAATACCTCCAGCCGCACCGGCGCAAATCCCGCCCGTTCAATCGTCGCCAGATCCCAGCCGCTGCCTTTGACATAGAGGATCTCTTCCGTCTCGCCGAAGAGATTGGTGGCCGGCGCTTTGATCGAGGTGTTGCCGCCGCCATGCAACACCAGCGACGGCTCGCGCCCCAGCAGCCGTGAACTATAGACGCGCAGCGCCAGCGGATCGTCGCCGCATGCCGCCGCCTCGCTCTCACACCAGCGGTTCTTCATTGGCGAATCTGCCCCTGCCCGAAGACAATCCACTTCTGCGTCGTCAGCCCCTCCAGCCCGACCGGACCGCGTACATGCAAGCGATCGGTGGAGATGCCGATCTCCGCCCCTAAGCCATACTCGAAGCCGTCGGCAAAGCGGGTGCTGGCATTCCACATCACCGAGGAGGAGTCCACCTCGCGCAAGAAGCGCTGTCCCGCTGCATAGTCGGCGGTGACGATCGTCTCGGTATGCGCCGAGCTGTATTGGGCGATATGATCGATCGCCGCATCGAGGCTATCGACGACGCGAATGGAGAGCACCGCCGAGAGATATTCGGTCGCCCAGTCGGCGTCGCTGGCCGCCTTCACATCGCGCTCGCCGCACACCTCGCGGCAACGCGCGCAGCCGCGCACTTCGACCCCCTTCTCCA
>JALUXN010000245.1 GCA_027018975.1 Mariprofundaceae bacterium
GGTCTACCAGAAATAGTACTCAGCTGATGGCAGTTAAAATGCCTTGGATGATGTCGGTCGGGGTTGGGGGGCAGCCGGCGATGGTGACGTCGACGGGGATGATGTCGGAGACGGCGCCGGCGATGGCGTAGTTGTCGCGGCCGAAGGGGCCGCAGTCGAGGGCGCAGTCGCCCATGGCGACGACCAGCCCCGGTTTCGGCATCGCCTCGTAGGTCATCTTCACGGCTGTCTCCATGTTGCGGGTGACGGGGCCGGTGACCAGTAGCATATCGGCGAAGCGGGGCGAGGCGGTGAAATGGATGCCGAAGCGCTCGATGTCATAATAACAGTTGTTGGTGGCGTGGATCTCCAGTTCGCAGGCGTTGCAGCTGCCGCCATCGACAGCGCGGATGGCCAGTGAACCCTGATAACGCGCCTTGATCAGCGGCTCCAGCTGTTGGCCGATGCGCAGGATTTCATGCTCGGCATCGGCCAAGGGTTCTGTTTGTACACCGCCGCGCAGGGCTTTTCTGAACAGTCGCAACATTAAAGATCGTTCCCCGAGTATGAGCAGTTGAAAGATTTGTTGTTGAGCGGGAAGTCTGGCACAGGTACCGAGCGTACCGCCAGCTCCAGCCCCAGCCAGTTGACCTCCGAGGGGTCGTGCAGCGTGCAGCGATCGATCCTGCCATCAATGCCGAAGCGCGCCCAGCAGATAATTTCTCCGCGCCACGATTCGATCGAGGCGATGCCGGAGACACCCGCCTCCGGCGGCGTCCACGGGTTGCAGATGTCACCGGCCGGCATGCTCGCCAAGAGGGTGGCGATGATGCGCGCCGCCTCGGCGACCTCCTCAAAACGCACCCAGACACGGGTGGCGACATCGCCCAGTTTGCCTTCGGGAATGCGCACCTGCAGTTGATCGTAGGGAGGGTAGGCCTCTTCGACCCGCTCATCGACATGCAACCCCGAGGCGCGGCCGGCGTAACCGGTCAGGCCGATGGCATCAGCCTCTTCCGGTGTCACCACGCCAGAGCCGATCACCCGCTCCTGAATGCCGGCGTGGTCGGCATAGATGGCGCGCAGCTGCTCGACCTCGGCGGCGATCTGTTGCGTTTGTTCCAGCAACAGCTGTTGCGCATGCTTATCTATATCGACGCTTACGCCGCCCGGCACGATCAGATCCATCATCATCCGATGGCCGAAGAGCTGTTGATGCAGGCGGGCGAGATCTTCGCGCAGCCGCTGCATCTGCGCCTGCATGAATGAGAAGGCTGCATCATTGCAGATGGCGCCGATGTCGCCGATGTGGTTGGCCAGCCGCTCACGCTCGCAGAGGATGGCACGGATATGGTTGGCGCGGGCAGGTGGCTCGATCTTCGAGGCCTGTTCGCAGGCGCGGGCAAAGGCCCAGCCATAGGCGACGGTCATATCGCCGGAAGCGCGCGAAGCTAGCCGGATCGCCTGCTCCGCTTGCATCCCCTGTAGCCGTTTTTCGATCCCCTTATGCACATAGCCGAGCCGCTCCTCCATGTTGAGGATCTGCTCGCCGACAGCGAGGAAACGGAAGTGCCCCGGCTCGATAATACCGGCATGGATCGGGCCGACGGGGATCTCATAGACGCCGCTCCCCTCCGCCTTGATAAACGGATACTGCCCATCGCAGTAGGGCATGGTGGTGTCGGCAGGGAAATCGCTGCGCAGCGGATGGGCATCCTCCGGCCAGTGTTGATGTTTCAGCCAGTGGCGCTGGTCGGGCAATCCTTCGACAGTGATGCCGAACATATCCTGCATGCTCCGCTCCATGCGCAGCGCGGCCATGTAGTGGCTGGTGATCGAGGCGACTGTCGGCTCGTTGCTGCGTAGCGGTGTGCGAATCATCACATGGCGATGCTCGCTGTGGGCGAAGATCATGTAGGTGTAGAGCGTGTGTTCATCGTGCTGGCCACCCTCGGCCGCCCAGAGTGCGGTGAAGCGCATGTGCAGCTGGCGCGCCAGCCGCGCGGTATGCGCCCAGTCGAGCAGGCGAATCTGCAGGCAGGGCATGCTGGCGGGGTGGTGGTCGGTCAGCCACTGACTGTGGATGCCGTTGTCGTTCATCTTCTCGGCGAACCAGCTGTTGTAGGTGATCTCTGTTGTCATGACTTATCCACCCGCATGTTATCCACCCGCAATCAGGGCTGCGGCTTGTTTGTACCAGCCGGAGAGAAATGCTGGAATCGAGAGGCCGAGCCAGAGCGCCAGTGTGAAGTGGACGTAGATCGGCACCATGTTGGCCTTGACCGTGATCGCATGCTCGGCCACCTCGCCATAGACCATCGGCTGCACAAAGCGGAAGAGTCCGGCGAAGGCGATCAGCAGACCGGTCAATAGTGGCGCGATGAGCCACGGATAGCTGTCGAGCGTGGCTGAGAAGAGCAGGAACTCACTGGTGAAGACACCGAAGGGCGGGAAACCGGCGATGGCGGCGGTGCCGATCAACAGCCCCCAGCCGATGCCGGGGTGGTGGCGGATCAGGCCGCGGATGCGATCCATCTGTTGCGAGCCCATCGCCTGCGCAGCGTGGCCGACGGTGAAGAAGATACCCGATTTGACCAGCGAGTGGACGGTCATGTGCAACAGCCCCGCGTAGCAGGCCAGCGGCGTGCCGATGCCGAAGGCGATGGTCATCAGCCCCATATGTTCGATCGAGGAGAAGGAGAACATGCGCTTGATATCGTGCTGTTTGTGCAGCGACAGGGCGGCGACCAGCAGTGACAGGGTGCCGAAGAAGATCATCACATGGCCGGCGGTGTCGCTGCCGGTGGAGAGATCGACCAGCATTTTGAAACGCACCAGATCGTAGAGTGCGAGATTGAGCAGCAGACCGGAGAGGACAGCGGAGACCGGCGTTGGGCCTTCACCATGCGCATCGGGCAGCCATGTGTGCATCGGTACGAGGCCGATCTTGGTGCCGTAGCCGATCATCAGGAAGGCGAAGGCCATGATCATGACGGTCGGCTGCAGCTCGCTGGCGTGGGCATAGAGCATGGTCCAGGTCAGTGCGGCGTTGCTGTGGCCGAAGATGGTGGAGGAGGTGAAGAAGATGAGGATGGTGCCGAACAGCGCCAGCGCAATGCCCATGCCGGCGAGCATGAAATATTTCCACGCCGCCGCGATCGAGGCGGGGGTGCGGTAGAGCGAGACGAGCAGTACGGTGGCAAGCGTCGCCAGCTCCAGCGCGATCCACATCAGGCCGATGTTGTTGGTGGTGAAGCCGAGCAGCATGCCGAAGATGAACAGCTGATACATGGCGTGGTAGAGGCGCAGGCGGTGGTTCGGCAGGCCGCGTTCGCGCCACTCGAAGCGCATGTAGGGGCCGGAGTAGATGGCTGTGGTGAGGGCGACAAAGCTGGTCAGAGAGACGAGGAAGACATTGTAGGCATCGACAAAGAAGAATCCGTTCAGCGCCTCGTGCGCGCCGACCTGCAGCACATCGAGCGCCAGACCGATGCTGCCGAGGAAGGTGGCGGCGGAGAAGATGACGTTGATCGAAAACGCCTTCTCGGCCTGTCGCGTGAAGGCGAGCAGCAGCCCGCCGATGAGCGGCGAGAGCAGGGTGAAGCTGAACCAGTTGATCGGCAGCTGTTCACTGATTGGTGCGGTCATCGGTGAAATCATCGCCGTTTCGCCTTGGCTTCGATCTCTTCGATATCGAGTGAATCGAAGGTGGAGCGCATCTGGGTAAAGAAGAGGCCGAAGATGATGGCGGCAATCAACACATCGAACGCCACGCCGATCTCGACAATCATCGGCATGCCGTGGGTGGCGCCGATGGCGGTGAAGAAGAGTGCATTTTCGATCGACAGGAAGCCGATCACCTGCGTGACTGCCTTTTTGCGGGTGATCATCATCAACATGCCGAGGAAGACGGTGGCGGTGGCGATGGCCAGTGTGTTGTGGGTGGCCAGATCGGAGATCGCTTCGATCGGCAGCGCGATATGGAAGGAGACCAGCACCAGCCCCAGCGCGATCATCATGGTGACCGGCATGTTGACCATCGGCTCCACCTCGCGGTGGATATGCATCTTCATAATGATCCGCCATAGCAGCCACGGCAGCAGCGCCCCCTTGAGCAGCAGGGTCATGGCGGCGGAGAAGTAGAGCTCGTCATGGTCGGAGATCAGCGCCACCAGCAGCGTGGTGATCGCCAGCACGATCCCCTGTGCGGAGAACCAGTGCAGCACCGAGAGCAGCCGGTGTTGCGCCAGCAGTGCGAAGGAGATCAGCAGCATCAATGATGCAGCAATGGAGATCGCCTCCTGAATGAACATGAGCTGGTTCATTGCACACCAACCTCCAGAATGTAGTGCACCAGCATGCCGAGAAAGGCGAGGACGAATGCCGTGAATAGATAGTTCGGTACTTCAAACAGGCGGATCTTGGCCAGCGCGCTCTCCAGCATGGCAACAGCGGCGGCGAGCAGGATAATTTTGGCGAACCAGCAGCCGAGCGCGATCAGGATCGGCAGCAGACCGATCGTTTCGGCGATCCCCCACGGCGCGAAGAGGCTGATAATCAGGCTGGCGAAGAGCAGCAGTTTGATCTGCGCCGCCCACTCGATCAGTGCCAGATGGCGGCCGCTGTACTCCAGAATCATCGCCTCGTGGATCATGGTCAGTTCCAGATGGGTGGTCGGATTGTCGATCGGGATGCGGCCATTTTCAGCGACACTGACCATCAGCAGCGCAGCCAGCGCGAAGGCGACTGAGGGGTGCAGGTGGTGCAGGTTCAAGGCGAAGTGCACCATGGTGGAGAGGTTGGTGCTGTGTGCGCCGAGCGACATCACAAACACGCCCATCAGCATCGCCGGCTCGGCCAGTGCCGAGAAGGTCATTTCGCGGCTGGCGCCCATGCCGCCGAAGGCGGTGCCGATATCCATGGCGGCCAGTGCAATCCAGAAGCGCGCCAGCGCCAGCAGTGCGGTCATGGCGATCACGTCGGCGATCATGGCCGAGGGGAGATCGACGACAATAATTGGCACAATCGAGGCGGCCAGCAGCGTGGCGGTGAAGATCACCACCGGTGCGGTGCGGAAGATCCACGAGCTGTTGTCGGCAAACAGGCTCTCTTTGCTGAACAGTTTGCGCAGATCCTGATAGGGCTGCAGCAGGCTGGCGCCGCGCCGGTTCTGCAGGCGCGCTTTGAACTTGCGCACAATGCCGGCCAATAGCGGTGCGACGAGCAGCATCAGCGATGCCTGCAGCAGATTGAGCAGCCAGAGGGTGAGCGTCTGTTTCATCGCGCGATCCAGATCAGCAGCGCGATGATGCTGATAAAGATGTAGGCCAGATAGGCGTGCATGCCACGGCCGTGCTCGCGGGCAATGCGATCGGCGAGATGGTGGGTGGCTGTGCCGATCGGGCGGTAGAGCTTGTCGAAGGCGAGATCTTTGACATGCACGGCGTAGGCGATTTTGCGCACAATCAGCGGGTGATCCTCATAGGCGTTGCCGAGGTGTTTATCGGGCTGATAGATGCCGGAGAAGATGCGCCGCAAGGGTTGCGAGAAGCTGGTGGCGGTGTACTGCATGCGCGGATTCAGGTGCGGGTGGCCGCAGCTCCAGACTGATCCGCGCAGGATGCGATTGTTGCGGCGGTGCAGCCGCCAGTAGAGCAGGCCGCCGACCAGCAGCAGACCGGTGATCAACAGCGGTGCAGCGTAGGCAGCGCGCTCGGCGCTGATCGGGGTGAGCCAGAGCCAGTGACCGGCCTGCACGGAGGCGGCCAGTGAGTGGTGGATGAGCAGCTGCGGGACGCTGTCGATCAGCGGAATGAAGAGGGTCGGCAGTACGCCGAGCAGCAGGCAGAAGAGTGCCGGAATGGCCATGCCAATTTGCATCCAGCGATCGACCTCATGCGCCTGCTCGGCCGCTTTGGAGCGGGCGTTGCCCTGAAAGACGATACCGAAGACTTTGACGAAGCAAGCGGCCGCCAGCGCGCCGGCCAGTGCCAGCATAGAGGCGGAGAAGGGGATGAGGGCGGCCAGCAGGGTGTTGTCCAGCTCCGGCGTGAGCAGGGCGGTCTGGAAGGTGAGCCACTCGGAGACGAAGCCGTTGAACGGGGGCAGGGCGGCGATAGAGATGGAGGCGACGAGAAACAGCGCGGCGGTGATCGGCATGTGGCGAATCAACCCGCCCATCGACTCCATGTCGCGGCTGCCGGTGGCGTGCAGTACAGCGCCGGCGCCCATGAACAGCAGCCCTTTGAAGAGGGCGTGGTTGATGGTGTGGTAGAGGGCGGCGATCAGGCCGAGGGCGGCGATCAGCGGATGACCGGCAGCGGCGAAAATCATCGCCAGCCCTAAGCCGATGAGGATGATGCCGATGTTCTCCACCGAGTGGTAGGCGAGCAGCCGCTTGAGATCGTGTTGCTGCAGTGCCATCAGGACACCGCCAAGCGCCGATGAGGAGCCGGCCGCCAGCAGCAGACCACCCCACCACCAGATGAAGGCATCGCTGCCGACCAGATCCCATGTCACGCGGATAAAACCGAAGATCGCCACCTTGAGCATGATGCCGCTCATCAGCGCGGAGGCGTTGGATGGGGCGACCGGATGTGCCTCCGGCAGCCAGGCGTGTAGCGGCACGACACCGGCTTTCATGCCGAAGCCGAAGGCGGCCAGCAGGAAGGCGGCGGTGGCCATGCCGGCTGAGAGTTCGCCGCCGCGCATGCCGGCAAAGGTGAAGGAGCCGGAGGCAGCATAGAGTACGGCAAAGGAGCCGAGGATCAGTAGTCCTGCCAGATGCGCCATGAGCAGATAGAGGAAGCCGGCGCGGCGGTTCTGTTCGTGCGCATGCTCCCAAGTGACGAGGAAGTAGGAGGAGACGCTCATCAGTTCCCAGAAGACCATGAAGGCGTAGGCATCGTCGGCCATGACGACCCCCTCCATGCCGAGGGCGAAGAGGGGCAGGAAGATGCCGAGCTGGGCGAGCGATTGACCGTTGGCGGTGAACGATTTCATGTAGCCGACGGAGTAGATGCCGACCGGCATCAGTAGTACACCGATGGTGAGCATGAAGAAGGCGGCGAGTGCATCGATATGGATGTGCATCGGCAGCCACGGCAGGCCGATCGGCAGCGTGGCTGCGGCGGTGTCGCCGAGCAGGCCGCTGATGCCGGCGGCGATCGCGAGTGCACCGGAGAGGGCGATGAGCAGTGAGATGGCGAGCCGCTGCAGGTCACTACGCTTGCCGAGGCAGGGGGAGAGTAGGGCGGCCAGCAGGACGCTGAACATGGCGGCGAGTGCCAGTTGCAGGCTGCAGCTTGTCGATGCGAGTAGATGCATGGCGATGTTAAGCGTGTGAGCGCACAATCAGCAGCTCGCAGAGGCTATCGCTGTTGTTGTGCCAGTTGTGGGGTTGGCTCGGGTCATAATAGACCGAGTGGGTCTCGCTCACGGCGTACTGCTTGTCGTGAAACGAGAAGATGGCATTGCCGCGCCGCACCCACGCATAGGCGTGCTTGCTGCGGATGCCATAAAGATCGTGATCAAACTCACCACCGGGCTGCAGCTGCACCAGAATCGGCTCGAAACCGATCTGTTGGTGGTGGGCGCCGAGCGGAAAGAGGGTGCTCTGACCATGCAGATTGATCGCCGGACGCTCGGTGAGCTGGACAATCTCCACAGCATCATCGGGGCTCGGATCGAGAAAGAAGGCGGAGATGCCGAGATTCAGCCCATCGGCCAGCTTCTCCAGCGTCGCCACCGATGGCGAGGCCTGCCCCGACTCAATCTGCGAAAGCGCCGCCGCACTGATCCCAGCCGCCTCAGCCAGCGCCCGCTGACTCAAGTCGTGCGCCTTACGCAGTGCGCTAATTCTCTCTGCCACATTAAACATGGCGGCATTATTCGTTTTAATGAACGATTGTCAAATATTCTTTACGAAAAAGGGGGCGTGTGTTCTTGCTGGCATCGTAATTGCTTAGAGGCTTGGAGATGATCTGAACTCTCTTGATTGAGTATGACACTGATATGGGTGGCGGCAATGAATATGGAGAATAACGCATGAAAGCTGTGATATTGGCCGGCGGGTTGGGGACACGTATCAGTGAAGAGACGCATCTGCGGCCGAAGCCGATGATTGAGGTGGGTGGCAAGCCGATTCTCTGGCACATTATGAAGTGCTACAGCAGTTATGGGATCAATGATTTTATCGTCTGCTTAGGCTACAAGGGCTATCTGATCAAAGAGTATTTCGCCAATTATTACATGCATATGTCTGATGTGACGTTTGATATGAGTAACAATTCGATGCAGGTGCATCAGAACACAGCCGAGCCGTGGCGGGTGACGCTGATTGATACTGGCGAGATGACATCTACGGGCGGCCGATTGAAGCGTGTCGCGGGTCATTTGGATGCAGATGAGGATTTCTGTTTTACCTATGGTGATGGCTTGAGCGATGTGGATATTGCTCAGTTGATTGATTTCCACCGGCAACAGGGGCGTCTGGCCACCGTGACGGCGGTGCAGCCACCGGGGCGTTTTGGAGCGTTGGATCTGGATGAACAGCGCGTTATTTCCTTTGAAGAGAAACCGCAGGGCGATGGATCGTGGATCAATGGCGGCTATTTTGTGCTCTCTCCCAAGGTGCTTGATGCGATCGATGGCGATATGACGCTTTGGGAAGGTGAGCCATTGCAGGGGCTGGCGCGAATGGGTGAGCTGTCAGCCTATAAACACCCCGGATTTTGGCAGCCGATGGATACCATGCGGGATAAAGTCAATCTCGAATCGTTGTGGGATTCAGGCAACCCGCCTTGGAAAGTGTGGTGATGCTGCCCGATCGGTCATTTTGGCAGCATAAGCGCGTCTTTGTTACCGGTCATACCGGCTTTAAAGGGGGGTGGCTGTCGCTTTGGCTGCATAGGCTTGGTGCTGAAGTGAAGGGGTATGCGTTGGCGCCGGAGCGGGCGCCGAATTTGTTTGATGTTGCTGGTATTGATGGTGTGGTGCAGTCGGAAATTGGCGATGTGAATGATCTGCAGCAGTTACAGGCCAGTATGGTTGCATTTGATCCGGACATTGTGATTCACTTGGCGGCACAACCTTTGGTACGTCGTTCCTATCGTGAACCTATTGCGACCTATGAGACAAATGTGATGGGCACTGTCAAGCTGCTGGAGGCAGCGCGCGCGTGTGCAAAACTTAAGTCGGTGATCTGTGTGACGACAGATAAGTGTTATGAGAATCGCGAATGGTCGCGGGGCTATCGCGAAGAGGATGCGATGGGGGGGTATGATCCCTACAGCAGCAGTAAGGGGTGTGCGGAACTGGCGATTGCGGCCTATCGGCGTTCGTTTTTGGCCGCACAGGGTGTTGGTGTGGCATC
>JALUXN010000246.1 GCA_027018975.1 Mariprofundaceae bacterium
AGGAGATGATGCTCGCCGCCAACACGGCTGTCGCCGAGTTCATGCAGCAGCGCGAATGCCCGACGCTCTACCGCGTCCACACGCCGCCGGAGCGCGAATCGATCGAAAAACTGAACGAATATCTGGCGCCTCTCGGCCTCTTTATCGCCCTGCCGAAAGCGAGTAGCGCCGATACGCAGGTGACACCGGCCGCTGTACAGCAGGTGTTGGAGCGCGCCGCCGGCAAGCCGTTTGCGCAGGTGTTGCATCGTTTGGTGCTGCGCGCCATGCAGCGGGCGCAATACACGCCGGCCAACGAGGGGCATTTCGGCTTGGCTTATGAGTGTTATCTCCACTTCACCAGCCCGATCCGCCGCTATGCGGATCTCATCGTCCACCGCCGCCTCAAGGCGCTGATCAGCGGTCAAGACCCGAACAAGGTGCAGCACGAAAACACGCTCGCCGAGATCGGCGCGCACACCTCCACGCAGGAGCGCATCCAGCAGCGCGCCGAATGGGATACGCAGGCGATGCTGGCCGCCCTTTTCCACGCCAAAGATGTCGGCAAAACCATGTCTGCACGCATCTCGGGACTGACCAAGCGGCGTATTTTCTTCGAACTGGAGCCGACCATGGCCGAGGCGTCACTCGATGTCGATGCTCTGCCCGGCAGCTTCACCCTCGACGAGCACGGCCATGCACTCACCGCCCGCCGTGGCGGCCGTAGCTACCACCTCGGCGACACCCTCGACGTCACCATCGAGCATACCGACCCGGTGCGCGGCCAGATCGCGGTGCGGTTACAAAAATAGGGTGCAGCTCATACTGCTAACGGGTGATCGGATTTTTCGAAGATGATGACCCTGAACGGCCATAGCGGGATGCCGATTTTCCGGTTCATGATCATGCGGGCATCGGTGTGCTGGATGGCGGGCAGGACATCAATGGCGCGGCATCCCATGGAGAGCGAAGGGATCAGCCAAGCCATCCGTTCTATTTTGTTGGTGAGCCACTGCATGAACGGTTGCTCTGGTGTATCCGAATAGGCCAGTCCAATGCGTCCGCCCGGTTTGACCACGCGGTATAGCTCCAGTACGCCCCGGGCAGGATCGTAGAGCGGACACAGG
Source organism: Mariprofundaceae bacterium (assembly GCA_027018975.1). Classification (GTDB taxonomy): domain Bacteria; phylum Pseudomonadota; class Zetaproteobacteria; order Mariprofundales; family Mariprofundaceae; genus Mariprofundus. The sequence goes on from JALUXN010000246.1 coordinate 1,107, forward strand.
CTGTAGGTGGAAAGCGCTACATCGAAATGGTTGTCGGCAAAGGGGAGGTGACACATGTCACCGGTTGTGAAGTTGATGGCTGTTGCCAGCGCCTCTCGGGCGACTTTTTCACGCGCCACGGCAATCATTTCGTCGCACAGATCTAAACATGTGACGCTACCGCTCGGAGCCGCCTTGCGCGCCGCCAAAATTCCGGTGGAGGCGGTTCCCGCACCGGCATCAAGTACCAAGTCGCCGGGACGAACCGTTTGCTCCACCACCATGCGCCTGCCGCGTTGATCGGATTTGGCGGTAATCAATCCGTGCTGCCAGTCGTAACGCTGTGCGATTCGGCTGTAAATCCGCTTGTAACTATTCAGCTCCCATCATGAATTCAGGTATTTTGCCGTCAAATAGTTTTTGAATCGCATCGCTGGCAGAGACGTTGTGTTTTCGACATGTGGAGATATAGCTTCTGCACAGGCAAAAGCAT
>JALUXN010000247.1 GCA_027018975.1 Mariprofundaceae bacterium
GACCAGGCTCAGGGCAGGCAGTAGCACCCGCGCTGCAACCATCACCACAGCCGCCGCCAGCGCCCCGGTCATGGCGATCACAAAGGTTGGCGTGAAGAGCGTGCCGATCAGCAGACTGCCCACCACCACACGCCCGATCGCCAGCAAAAACGCCGCCTTCGCCCCCATCTGCACCAGCACCAGCAGCGTCACCAGATTAGCCAAACCCGGCTTGAACCACGGACCCAGACTCGGCAGCGACGCCTCAAACAGGTGCAGCCCGATCGCCAGCATCAAAAAAGCGAACCAGCGCACCTCCGGATAGAGCTTGGCAAGCGGCGGCCGTGCCATCATCAGCTGCTTCATCCCCTACTCCGCAATCGCATCGAAACGCACATCATCACGGCCATGCAGCAGAACCAATACACGATTCGGCACACAGGCAATCATGTCGCCGGCATGATGATGCGCGCCGGAGAGTACACAGCGCTGCGTCGGACAGGGCGATTCGATAATGCGGGCGCCATGTTGGTCAATCACCACATCGGAGACACCCAACGGCCCCTGCACAGAGAGATGTACAGTCGGCTCACCCGCAGCCGGCAGTGGATAGGTGGCGACGAGTGTCTTGCCGCGATAAATATCGGCCACCACCGGCCCCGCCCCGACGCGCGCCTGAATCTGCGCCCAGAGTAGGCCGATCAACAGCAGCACGACGAACAGCAACAAACGATCGGCAGGCCTGCCCAGCAGCAACCGGCGCATCGGCAGTGCAGCCGATGCATGGTGTGCGGAGTCATGTGCAGTGGAGGGGGTGGCCAGCATGGCGCGCATGGTAACAGCCCGCGGTTGATCGAAAAGCGCCAATCACATCCGCCGATGGCGCAGCGCTGGCAGCTGCTGGCGAATCGCGCGCAGGCGTGAGCAACTGATGGAAGCAATCACCACACCCGCACCATCGCCCTGCTTGCCAATCACCTCACCCCATGGATCGATCACCATGCTCTGCCCCCACGTATGCCGTCCGTCGGGGTGTTCGCCGCACTGCGCGGCGGCCAGCATATAGCACTGATTCTCGATGGCGCGCGCCGTCAACAGCGTCCGCCAGTGGGCGCGGCCGGTGGTGGCGGTGAAGGCGGCGACATTGCAGAGCAGATCGCAGCCGGCGGCGCTGTAGTGGCGATAGAGTTCGGGAAAACGGAGGTCGTAACAGATACTCAGGCCGATGCGAAAGCCCGCCAGCTCCACTATCACCGGCTGCTCACCCGCCGCAATCAGATCGGACTCGGCGTAGCGCTCGCCGTTCAGATCCATGTCGAAGAGATGCATTTTGTCGTAACAGGCGAGCAGCGCGCCACGGTTGTCGAACACCGGCAAACTGTTGGTGATGCCCTGCTCGCGCGCTATCAATAGCGAGCCGCCGATGATGTGGAGGTGATGTGTGGCCGCCTGTGCCGCCAAAAAATCGAGCAGCGCATCCGCTTCAGCCGCCATGCACCGTTTCTCTGCATCGCTGCCGCCCATGCTGGCAAAGTTCTCCGGCAACAGCGCCAGCTCGGCACCGGCATCCGCAGCGCGCTGCAAATACTCTGCCACA